>JAQCJA010000209.1 GCA_027593305.1 bacterium | reverse complement strand
CCAATGGCGGTCGGCACCTGCTGGTCTTTTCATCCGCGGACTGGCGTCCCACGCTGAGTATCATCACCGGCAGCGCCCTCGTGCTGGCTGTGCCGGTGCTGTTATTCGCCTTCCAGCGCCTGCGCAACAAGCTGTCCCTGCGCCTGCAGATCACCCTTGTGATTCTGCCCCTGGTGCCGGCGCTGCTGCTGTTCCTGCTGGTGCCCCTCGCTTCACCGACACCCCTCATCGACGTCATCATCTTCCAGACGCAGGCGGCGCGCAGTCTGCTGTTTGGCATCAATCCCTACGCCATCACCTTCACCAACGTCTACGGAGGTGCCGAGTTCTATCCCAGCGGCATACCGGACAGTTACCCCTATCCGCCCCTGTCACTGCTGTTCGCGTTGCTCGGCCACATGCTCAGGGACGTCCGCTGGGTGCTGATCGCCTGCCATGTCGCCGCCTCAGCCCTGCTTTTCGCCACAGCCCGACACCGCCTGCTGCCGGTGACGGAAGCCATCCTCCTTGCGGCGCTGTTTTTCTGGATGCCCCACGCGGCTTTTGTCAGTGAACAGGCCTGGACCGATCCCAGCGTCGCCCTGGGTCTCGGCCTGATGTCCTTCTTCCTCGCCCGGCGGCAACCCATGGCGGCGCTCTGGGCGGCGGGCTTCACCCTCGCGCTCAAACAGACGATGGTGGTGCTGTTGCCAATGTTGTGGGGATTGTGGCGACGCCTGGGTCGGGCCCGACTCGTCGCTGTCTTTGCGATCAGCGCCGCAACCTACGGTGTCTTCCTGTTGTGGGACGCACGGGCCCTGATCAATGACGTCGCCATCTTCCATATGCTGACGCCCTTCCGTCCCGGATCCATGACCTTGTCGGCCTACCTCGTGCACTTCTTTGAGTTTTCGCCGCTGCCCTCGTGGCTGTCCCTCGTCGGTCTCGTCGTCGGCGCCACCACGGGGATCCGTGCCCTGCGCCCCGGCGCCGCGGAGTCCTGGCCCTGCGACAGCCAGCGGGTCTGGCGCTTCTTCACCGGCATGGGCTTCGCGATGCTGCTGACTCTGGTCCTGAGCAAACATGCCTTCATGAATTACTACTATCTCGTGCAGTTCTGTCTGCTGGCGGCGCTGATCTGGTCACGCGTGGCAGATCACGAGGCGGCAGCATGATTCTCGGCAAACGGATCGTTGTTGTCATGCCCGCGTACAACGCGGAAAAAACGCTGGCGCAGACCGTCAGCCAGGTGGATCGCGACATCGTCGACGAGATCGTCCTCGTCGACGATCACAGTCAGGATGGCACGGTGGCCCTCGCCAAACAGCTCGGCCTGCACACCATCCGTCACGAGCGCAATCTGGGGTATGGTGGCAATCAGAAGAGCTGCTACGCCGCCGCCCTCGAACTGCAGGCCGACATCATCGTCATGGTGCACCCTGACTACCAGTACACCCCGCGGCTCATCCCAGTGCTGGCAAGCGCCCTCGCCGTGGGCGAGTTCGACGTCGTCCTCGGCTCAAGAATCCTCAGTGGCGGCGCCATCAAGGGCGGCATGCCGCGCTACAAGTACATCGCCAACCGGCTGCTCACCCTCGTGCAGAACCTGTTCACCGGCATGAAGCTGTCGGAGTATCACACCGGCTATCGTGCCTTCACACGCCAGGTGCTGGAGTCTCTCAGCTTCGAGCACAACAGCAACGACTTCGTCTTCGACAATCAGATGCTCATGCAGATCGACATCTACGGCTTCCGCATTGCCGAGGTCACGTGCCCGACCAAGTACTTCGCCGAGGCCTCCAGCATCGGCCTGCGGCGCAGCATGCGTTATGGGTTGGGTTGTCTGTGGAACACGGTGCTGCACATGCTCTGTCGTGGCGGCCTGTACCGTGCGGCCATCTTCCGCTTCCCCTCCGAGCCACCCCCCCGGTAGCCCGCTGGACCCGGGCGTGCAGTGTCGCTCCGCAGCGGCGCGATTCAGGACGAGAAGCGCTTGTAGTTGTTCTCGAAGAGTCCCTTGAGTCGTTCGGCCGCTGCCCGATAGGCAGCCTTGTCGGACCAGCCATTCTCCGGCCATAACACATCGTCGGGGACGTCGGGACACTGCGTCACGACTTCGAAGCCAAAGACCGGATCGGTGCGTGTCGGCGCCCCTGCCAGCATGCCGCTGTGGATGGAATTGATGATGGCCCGCGTCAGGCTGAGCTTCATGCGTTGACCGGTACCGTAGGCACCGCCCGTCCAGCCCGTGTTGACGAGCCACACGTTGGAGCCGTGCTGCCGCAGTTTGTCGGCCAGCAGCGCTGCGTACTTGTCCGGATGCCAGACGAGGAAGGGACCGCCAAAGCAGGGCGAGAACGTGGCCTCGGGCTCGGTGACTCCCACCTCCGTACCCGCCACCTTCGCCGTGTAGCCGCTGATGAAATGATACATGGCCTCTTCGGGCGTCAGTCGGGCCACGGGTGGCAGCACACCGAAGGCATCACACGTCAGAAAAATCACATCCGCCGGATGGTCACCGACACAGGGGATGGTGGCATTGGCCACGTGTTCGATGGGGTAGGCACCACGGGTGTTCTGCGTGATCGATGCATCGGTGAAGTCGACGCCGTGGGTCTGCTCGTCATAGATCACATTCTCCAGGACTGCACCGTAACGCAGGGCCTCAAAAATCTCCGGCTCCGACTCCGGCGACAGGAAGATCGCCTTCGCATAACAGCCGCCTTCGATGTTGTAGATCCCCGAATCTGACCAGCAGTGCTCGTCGTCCCCGATGAGCAGGCGCCGGGGGTCGGCAGACAGCGTCGTCTTGCCTGTGCCGGACAGGCCGAACAGGATCGACGTGCGCCCCGTCTTGCGGTCCGCCGTGGCCGAGCAGTGCATGGACAGGATCCCGGCCTTGGGCGCAGCATAATTCATGTAGGTGAACACGCCCTTCTTCATCTCGCCGGCGTACTCGGTGCCGAGAATGACGATCTCCCGTGATTCAAGATTCAGATCGACACTCGTCTTCGACGTCATCCCGGTGGTGTGCAGGTTGGCGGCAAACTGTCCGGCATTGAAGATGACCACATCGGGCGCACCGAAACTGTCGAGTTCGGCGCGCGTCGGGCGGATCAGCATGGTATGCATGAAGAGCGCGTGGTACGGGCGCGCGGAGATCACGCGCACACGCACTCGGGTGGCTGTGTCCCAACCGGCAAAGGCATCCACACAGTACAGTCGTGACCGCGTATTGAGGTAGTCTACGGCACGTTCGCGATTGATGTGGAAGGCATCGTCCGAGATGGGTATGTTGATCGGCCCCCACCACACTTCGTCGCGGCTCTCGTCATGTTCCACGACACGCTTGTCGAGAGGCGAGCGCCCTGTCTTGGCCCCGGAATAGGCGATCAATGCCCCTGATCCGGCGATGACGGAACGGGCATCGGCGCGAATCGAATCGGCATAGAGTTGTGCCACCGGGGGATTGTGATCCACCTCTTCCACCGTGATCCCGTACTGTTGCAGATCGATACGTCCCAAGCGTGGACTCCCCTCTCAATGATCGACCCCCGGAACCGGCCAGGCAGATCACAAAGTTGTTGTGGTTGGTGGCTCAGGCAGCCATCGCGCGGCGCACGATCGGGTCCGCGGATGTAGTCAGCCGCAGGAGATCGGCGACGAATGAAGTGATGGGGCGCTGCAGCAGCAAACCGAGAGCCACCAGATCCTCCGGCGCTACCCCGCAGCGGGTGGCGACGGCAACGAATTCCGGGTTCTGGTTCAGCAGCAGACCGAGATACTGCCGGTCATCGGCGCGCACGGTGTCACGCGCCTGCTCCACCAGCACGGTGATCGTGCCCGGATGATAGTGCTCCGTGTCACGCTCCCCGGCGTCGAGACGTACGGTCCGGCGTTGTGTCTCGAAGGCGTTGGTCAGTGTCTGGCAGGCCGCCACCAGGGGATTCTGCTGATACGCAGACGTGTCCACTTCGGACAGGCCGAGAAACTGCTCCCGCTGTGGTTGTGGCAGCCGGGCCTGTGAGGGAAAGGGATGTATACCTTTCGCCAGGCAGTTGGCCAGACTCACAAGGACGGTCTGTGCCGGACTGACAGCATCGACGTGGTGATGCCTGCAAGTCGAGGCGATATGGCCTGGGAAGATTTTCCAGTTCTCCAGCAGGGCCGCACCAAGGGCGGCGTGGTTGAGTTCGCCAGTGACGACACGTTCGGCGCCACGACTGCCCTGCTGCCACTGCCGTCGCTGAATCTCGTGGACGATCTGCGGGAAGGCATCCGGATAACTCGAGGCCAGCGCGACCTTGCCGATGTCGTGCAGCATGCCCGCCGCAAAGGCATCGTACCCCGGTGGGCAGGCCAGCGGCTGCCACAGTCCAAAAGTGCGCATCAGGTCAGCTACGTAGGGCGGCAGTCCCGCCGGCATGGCGCCGACTTCGACGGAATCGTCCGGGTTGCAGCTCAACAACTGGGCGACGAAGCCGACGGTTGCCGAGTGCAGGAAGAAGTCCCGATTGCTGAAGCCTGCCTGCTGCAGGCGCCGGACGATCTGCCCCATGGCTCGCCCGAGGAGCAGCTTCTTGGTCTCAGCGGTACCGATCGTTGACAGCGCCGCCACGGCTGACTCGATGCGCTTGGAGCCATAGGCGGCGGCATTGGCCCGATGCACCAGAGTTGTCAGCAGTGGACCATCGAGAGCGGCGATCTCGGCGACCCGTTCGAAGCCCGCACCCTCGTCGATCGCCTCCGTCACGCGATGGCAGACATCAGGAAATGCGGGCAACAGCCCCATCCCGATGGGGTCCCGTGCGAGGGCCCGGCGAGCGGCCGACAGCATCCCGGCGTCCGTAGCGGCATCGGGCACCACCGTCGTCGGGCGCAGATCGCCTCGAATCTGGTGCGTGAAGTAGTCGGCCCAGAAGGTGACGGTTTCTTCGTTGCTCGCCGACGACCGGTACCCGGAGACGGGCAGATCCGTCATCAGTTTGCGGAATTCGGCCCAGGAAAAGTCGGCGATTTCGGGGGCGTGGCAGACGACGGTGCGATAGGGTCGTGAGGCGGCCAGGAACCGCACAAGATCCGCCGACTGGCGATGGAAATTGGGCCCGATGATGACGGAGTGCACCCGATCACCGTGCTCCTGCAGGCATGGAGCAGATCCGCCGCCCGGGAGATGACGGCGAGGCGGATGGAAGCGGTACTGCCGGCTCGCTGCAACTGCCCGTTGAAGGCCTTCTGCGCCCGATAGATCGTGCGGAAATGCCGGTAGCGTTCTGCCGACCGCAGATGTTCGCCGTCGCCATGCAGGGACTCACACAGGATCAGGATCCGTTGGTCCGATCGGCTGTCACTGTCGCCCTGATCCTGATCGATGGTGCGCCCCAGAGCGGCTGCCAGATCGAACTGCTCGCCTGCTTCCTCCTGCAGCCCCAGCAATGTGTCAATGAGCCGACGACGTTCCCGTGCCAGTTCCTGCTGGCGTTGCTGCAGCACTTCATCCAGTGCAGCCTGCAGGGCATCGACGGACACAGGCTTCACCAGAAAGCGGCGGGCGCCGTGGTTCACCGAGCGGATCGCCAGGTCCATATCCGGGTAGGCGGTGATGATCAGGGGCAGTATGTCGGGCTGCAGACGCAGCACCTCGACGACCAGCTCGTCCCCCGGCACTCCGGTCATATACACGTCCGTCAGCAGTATATCGAAGGCCTGCTGCCCGGCCAGCACGAGGGCCGCCCCGGCGCTGTCGGCCACGGTGACCTCATAACCGGCACGCTGGATCATCCGTTCCAGCGTCTCGCGCACCAGATGCTCGTCGTCAACGAGAAGGACATGTGCCTTCCTCGCCTGTGCCATGTCGCCAGTCGCCTTCTGCGCGTGCTGCCAAGGGGGATGTCCGGTGCAACAGTTCCACAAGATACACAGGTTGGTGGAAGTATGTCCCAGCGCCCGCTTCCCCCGCGTCGTGCCACAGCAGCCCCTGGCATCACCTCATGTCAGCAGCCGGTCCATGACGGCGCGATCAAAGTTCTCCGCCTGAATCTCGATCCCATCCCCATCCGGGTGACACTGGTCTTCGGTGTAGCGCTCGATCAGGTCCAGATCGAACACCTCGAGGCCGTTGACGTAGATCAGATTCGTGTCACCGAGGCTCTGCAGCCGTCCGTGCACGTCCTCCATGTCGCGGCGTTGGGCGCCGATCGTGTAACCCACCGGATTGGGATCGGTCTCGCGTGGCGGGTAGCCGATGGCGGACACCAGGGCGATCGGTGTGTCCGGATGCTTCTGCCGGATGATCTGCACCAGCGCCACAACCGCCGCTGGATAGGAGCGGGCCGACAGCGAGCCGCTGATCGTATTGATTCCGAGCTTCAGCGTGATGTAATCGGCGGGCAGGTCCGCGATGGTCATGCCCACCATGGCATCCAGATGGCACTGACCACCAAAACCCAGACTGGTCAGGTGCAAGCCGCGACGGCGTGCCACCAGCGCCGGCCAGGTGCGTGCCGGGCTGTGGGCCCGCACACAGTGCGTCAGCGAACTGCCGTAGGTGACCCACCGGGGTCGACCGTCTGCCGTCGGACGACAGGGTGCATCCCCCTCCAGGCCGGTCAACGCCACGGGGATCTCCTGGGACAGCCAGATCTCGACGATCTTGTCACCCGCCGGCAGGTCGGCGAAGACGGCCTCGTCACCACCGGGTGCAACCGAGGCACTCTGCACGAGATCAGCGCCGGTGGTCAGATCAAAATGAAACCCCGCCCGGCCGGCGGCGGGCTCCGTCGTCGGCAAGGGCTGGAAACACAGGCGCACTTGCCGTGACTCGGTAGCAAAACGCAGGCGTACGCCACTTGTTGTCTCAGCGCGGGCGAGCAGTCCTTCGTCCGGCGAGGGAAACAGCGCCCGGCGACTGCAGGGCAGGCGCCACGGCTTGACCCAGCCTTCGCCTCGCTGCAGCTCGACATGTCCCTGAAACAGTTCATCAACCAGCACAGAGCCAGGCATTCGTCGTCCTTGGTGTGATAGAGTGCACCGAAAGTCCTACCCGTCGATGAGATGCCGAAGATAGGCGCCCTGACCCGAGACCTTCTCATCATCGTCACCGGATCCGAACTCTTCCAACGAAACGTAGCCGTCGTAGCCGACATCTTTCAGATCCTGGATGATCTGCGGGATGTTGGCCACGCCCCGCCGCAGATCAGAGAAGACCCAGGAGTAATCCTGCCGATCCGTTGAGCCATCCAACACCTGCTTGTCCGCCACCGGGATGCCATTGCCGATGTGGCAGTGAGCCAGATAGGGACCCAGCAACTCCATGCCCATCTTCGTGTCCTCGATGCCGACGCGAATCATGTTCGGCACGTCGTAGATGGCGCCGATGTGCTGTGGATCCAGATCCCGCAGCAGTTCGGCCGCACGTGAGCAACTGACGGCGACGGTGCCCACGTGGATTTCGTAGAGGACTTTCACGCCTGCGGACCGGGCCCGATCCGTCACTCTGGCGAAGCCCGCCCGGGCCTCGTCAAACTGTGGCATGTAGGGTTGCGTGCGATCGTGGCGGGG
>JAQCJA010000208.1 GCA_027593305.1 bacterium | reverse complement strand
ATCGACCAGATGAGTCTTGCCTGACGGTACCGGATGCACGATAATGGGCCCTTGTAATTCCTATCCGTCCGCCACCATGACAGCGAACAGTTGCAGCGCGCCCGGGCTGTGACGCCGGTTCCATATGTACACCGCGAGCGCCACGGACAGTCCCGTGGAGATACACAGTGGCGCGTTATACGGTGTGTGCTGCCAGATCATCGCCGGCCTCTCCCGACCCGTCGTCAATAGGACGTGTCGTCGGGTCCGCCGTCGGACGGGAGAGGGAGGCTCTCAAAGGTTAGCAGTCCAGCGTGTTCTGCCGCTCCCAATCGGTGTGGTGCGAGGTGTAGGCATTCCACTCCGCCTGCTTCAGCTTCACAAAGGCCGATACGGTTTCGTGACCCAGAGCCTTGCTGAAGGCGTCATTGGCTGCGAGTTCGCGGATGGCGTCCAGCAGATTCAGAGGCAACTTCCGGGCGCCCTCGATCTGTTGCGCCTCGGTATAGGCGTTGATATCGAGTCGCTCACCGGGATCGCGTTGCTCGTTGATGCCCTCCAGGCCGGCGGCCATGATTGCTGCCGGCAACAGATACGGATTGGCCGCACCATCCGCCAAGCGCAACTCGATACGACCGGGGTCCGGAATGCGGATCATGTGGGTTCGATTGTTGCCGCCGTATGTGACGGTATTCGGCGCCCAGGTCGCACCGGATGTGGTTGTCGAAGCATTGATGCGTTTGTACGAGTTGACCGTCGGGTTGGTAATGGCACACATCGACGTGGCATGCTCCATGAGCCCGCCAAGAAAGTGGTACCCAGTCTTTGACACCCCCAGCTCCCCGTCAGGGTCGGAGAAAACGTTGGTGACGCCATCCGGCGACCAGACGCTGATGTGGGCGTGACAGCCGTTGCCCGTCAGACCGGCAAATGGTTTCGGCATGAATGTTGCCCGCATGCCGTATTTCTCCGCGATGGTCCTGGACATGTATTTGAAGAACGCATGCCGATCGGCAGTCACAAGGGCATCGGCGTAATCCCAATTCATCTCAAACTGGCCGTTCGCGTCTTCATGGTCGTTCTGATACGGTCCCCACCCAAGGGAAATCATGCCGTCACAGATCTCTTTGATCACATCATAACGGCGCATCAGGGCGGCCACATCGTAACAGGGTTTGACCTGCGTATCGGTGCCATCTGCCAGAGTCTCACCCTCGGGGCTGATGAGAAAAAACTCGCATTCCACACCATGTTTCAGGCGATACCCCTGGCTCTCGGCCTCCCGCAGCACACGCTTCAGGGTATTGCGTGGCGCGTGGGCGACTTCCTCGCCATCCATGTACAGATCTGCCGCGAGCCAGCCAACGCTGGGCTTCCAGGGCAACTGCATGAGGCTCGCAGGATCGGGCACAGCAAACAGGTCACTGTCCGCCGGGGTCATATCCAACCAGGTGGCGAACCCGGCAAAGGCGGCACCATCCCGAGCCATCTTGTTGATGGCTGCCGCCGGAACCAATTTCGCCCGCATCACGCCGAACAGATCGACGAATGCAATAAGGAAGTACTCGATCCCCTTGTCCCGCGCTTCCTGCTCCAGATCGATGGTCATCTACGCTCTCCAACAGTTGGGTTCAGGCGTCACTTCCGGGAATCCAGCGCGTACCCGCCAGAGGCACACCCGCCATGGCTGCCGCTTCCACTGTCAGCGCCACCAGGTCCTCTGGTTCCAGATTCAAAACATTGCTCTTGCCGTTGGCTCGTGCAAGGGTTTGCAGCTCCATCGTCATCACCGCCAGGTAATTGGCCAGTCGACGCCCCGCCTTGACGGGATCGAGGCGCTGCGCCAACTCCGGCCGCTGCGTGGTGATGCCCGCAGGATCGTTGCCCTCGTGCCAGTCATCGTAGGCGCCGGCCGTGGTGCCCAGCTTCTGGTATTCCTCTTCCAGGGCGGGATCATTGTCGCCGATCGCCACCAGGGCCGCCGTACCGATGGACACCGCATCGGCACCAAGAGCCAGCGCCTTGGCGACATCGGCACCGGAGCGAATGCCCCCGGAAATGATCAGCTGCACCTTGCGATGCATGTCGAGTTCCTGCAGGGCCCGAACCGCCTCACGGACGGCAGCAAGGGTTGGAATGCCCACGTGTTCGATGAACACATCCTGCGTCGCCGCCGTGCCGCCCTGCATGCCGTCAACGACGACCACATCAGCCCCGGCTTTGACGCTCAGCGCCGTATCGTAGTAGGGTCGGGCGGCACCGATCTTCACGTAGATCGGTTTCTCCCAGGCGGTGATTTCTCGCAGTTCCCGGATTTTTATGGCCAGATCGTCCGGGCCCGTCCAGTCCGGATGACGACAGGCAGAGCGCTGATCGATCCCCTCCGGCAGCGTGCGCATGGCCGCAACGCGGGCCGTGATCTTCTGCCCGAGCAGCATGCCGCCACCGCCTGGCTTGGCCCCCTGTCCGACGACGACCTCGATGGCATCGGCCCGACGCAGGTCATCGGGGTTCATGCCGTAACGGGATGGCAGAACCTGGTAGACCAGCTTGGCAGAGTGACCGCGCTCTTCCTCCGTCATGCCGCCATCCCCGGTCGTGGTGGAGGTACCCATGGCGGTCGCACCACGGCCAAGGGCTTCCTTGGCCTGCGCCGACAGAGAGCCGAAGCTCATGCCGGCGATGGTGATGGGGATCTTGAGTTCGATCGGCTTGCTGGCGAACCTGGTGCCGAGGGTGACGGCCGTGTCGCAGCGTTCGCGATACCCCTCCAGCGGATAGCGGGACATCGAGGCCCCGAGAAACAGCAGATCATCGAAGTGCGGCAGGCGCCTCTTGGCTCCCCCACCGCGGATATCGTAGATCCCGGTCGCTGCCGCCCGGCGAATCTCTGAGAGGGTATAATCGTCGAAGGTTGCCGACTTGCGTGGCACCGTCTGCGGCGTGTGGGGTTTGTCCGGATGATCAGACATCAGTATTCATCCATGTGATCGATGGAGAAGTGATAGAGCCGGCGGGCAGAGCCATACCGCTTGAAGGTTGCCGTATCCACGGCGAATCCGGCGCGCTGCAACAACCCGGCAAGTATGGACCTGTGTTCCTCGTCGAGGGGCTTCTCTTCGCAATCCGCGCCGAGACTGGCGACACTGCCACGGACAAAGATCTCGGCTTCATAGATCGAATCACCAAGATCCGAGCCCGCGTCACCCAGAACAACCAGATGCCCCGCCTGGGCCATGAACGCGGACATGTGTCCCACGTCGCCGCCGACGACGATGTCGACACCCTTCATGGAAATCCCGGCACGGGCCGACGCGGACCCCTCCACCACGACCAGACCCCCGTGGCCGGTGGCCGCCAGGGACTGGCTGGCGTCCCCCTGCACCCGGACCAGCCCGGACATGATATTCTCGGCGCACCCGGTACCGGCGTTGCCTCTGACCGTGACGCTGGCATGTTTGTTCATGCCGGCGCAGTAGTAACCGACATGCCCGTCGACATGGACCTCGATCGGCGCATCCAGACCACACGCCAGCGCGTGTTCACCCCCCGGATGGAGCACATGAAAGATCCCCTGATCCGCCGCCTGCAACGCTGCATTCACCTGTCGCACGCTCAGGTCCGCCAGGTCGAGTTCGACCCTCTTCGGTGTCATGCCGCGTGACTCCAGGCATAGACCGTCGCCGGCTTCGGTTCCCAGATATCAGCATCGGTCACGCCAGGCAATTGCGCGATGGCGCGAAACTCCGACGACATCGCGACCCAGTCATCGGTCTCGGCGATGACGGCGGGTTTGCACGCGATCGGGTCACGCACGACGGCAAAACCATCCCGTGTGCCGATGGCAAGGGTGTAGAAACCGTCCAGATCCTGCAGGGCCCGGTCGATGGCGCCCTCGAGAGAGTCTCCCTCGCGCATCCGCCAGGCCAGATAACCAGCGGCGACCTCTGAGTCGTTCTCCGTCTGGAAGGTCTCTCCATGGCGCCGCAGATTCTCTCGCAGGCGGTTGTGGTTCGACAGGGAACCGTTGTGCACGAGACAGGTGTCAGCGCCGGTAGAGAAAGGGTGGGAGCCGGCAATGACGACGGCGGACTCCGTTGCCATGCGTGTGTGGGCGATTGCGTGTCGGCCGACCCGCTGCGCCAATCCGAAGCGGGCACTGATCGCGTCCGGATCACCGATCCCCTTGTACAGCTCGATGGCGTGGCCCACAGAGAGTACTGTCACATCTGGTGCGATCTCAATGATCCGATTGCGCGCCACGGCACCGTCACCCGTCGTGTGCAATATGGCATGGTCCTCGATCTGGTGGAACTCGACCGGTGCCCCGATCCCTTCCTCGAGGGATCGGGTGAGCGTCGTCCAGTCGGTGTCACCTGACAACGACAGGCAGCTGATCTTGGTGGCCGCTATGGGTGTCTCGTACACGGCGAAACCGGCAGAGTCGCGACCACGGTCGACCATCTCGTGCAGCATGAGCGCTGTCAGACGGCCGAGCTCCGGCTGCAGTGCCTCGTTCTTCAGAAACAATCCGACGATACCGCACATGGAATTGGATCCTCATCCAGCCAGAGTCAACAGTGCCCCGGAGCCGATCGGTTCGACACCCAGGTCGCGCCCCGCCTGCATCAGTGTGTCCCACACGTATTCGCCCAGGGCCCGACCACCAATCAGACGGTACGCAGGCAGGTCACCGGCATCGACACGGATCACCAACTGCCGGGTCTTGGCGACACTTGTCTCCCGCGCCTGCCCCGAAGCAAAGGCCGATCCGTGAAAGTCGATGCCACAGACTTTGCTCAGCAAAACGGGCGCCGACGGGCCTACCAGGCGCAGTTCGAAACGGCCGTGGGTCACATCGGTGATGGTCACCAGCCCGTCGCTGGGCCCTCCTGTCAAGGCTGACAGTGCCGCCTGGCGCCCCTGGGCCGTTGTGCCCACGTGGCACAGATCCGGCCGCAGGCGAACGATCTCTACGGCACCGAACTGTGCCACCATGCCCACAGCTTCAGGAGGCTGCCCCAGGGCGTGGTGAATCATCGAGGCTGCCCCATCTCCCTGCACACGAATCTTGCCGCGTGGCGTCTCGTCACCCATGACGACGCCCGAGCGCGCCGCCTGCAACTCCGCATCTTTGCCGGCAAAGGACAGAGGTACACGCCAACCTTCAGCGCTCTGCTCGACGGTCGCGTCGAACCGCATCCACGCCCGTGCCAGCGGCGATGTCAGATAGGGTGTCATCATCAACTGCGCAACCGCGCACCCTCGGGGTCGTAGAACGGGCCGTGGTGGACCCGCGCTTCCTCCAGCCGCCCGTCGGTATAGATGTGCAGCGGTGACTCTGCGCGACCGGCCAGGTCTGTCGGCAACCAGCACAGACCGATGGTCTCCTGCAACGTGGGCGAGAACCGGCAGGAGGAAACCCAGCCGATGATCTGCGGCTTGCCCGTGCCATTCGGCCGCACGATCTGCAGTCCTTCAACCAGTGTATCCGCCCGACGCCCGGTGCGGAATCCGACCAGACGTTGTTTGGGACCCTCGGCGGAGATCCGCGCCAGAGCCCGCCGTCCCAGGAAGTCGCACTCCTTGTCGAGTTGCACCGCCCACGCGGCATCAGCGGCAATCGGATCGGTCAGCCCGTCGGTGTCCTGACCCACGATAAAATGCGCCTTCTCGAGCCGCAGGATGCGCTGCGCCTCGACGCCGAATGGCTTGAGGCCGTAGGCCTCCCCGGCATCGATCAACCGCTCCCAGAGGTAGCGACCAAACCCGGCAGGACAGTGAATCTCGTATCCCAGCTCGCCGGTGAACCCGAGGCGCAGCAACAGGCAGGGGACGCCGGCGACCTCGGCCCGACGGGCACGCATGTACGGAAACTTCTCATTGCTCAGATCCCGGTCGGTCAGCGTCTGCAGGAGCGCGCGTGACTGGGGGCCGGCAAGATTGAAAGCGGCGTGGGTCTCTGTCAGGTCGGTGATATGCACACCGTTGCCCCAGCCCGACTGACGCCACCATTCCATCCACTCCAACGCGCTGCTGGCGCCAGAGGACGTCGTCGACACATACCACTCTTCTTGGCCGAGGCAGGCGCAGACACCGTCGTCGAGGACAACCCCCTCGTCGTTGCACATGATGCCGTAGCGCACGCGGCCGCGCTTCAGGTCCTGCCAGTTGTTCACGTAGAGCCGTTCGAGCATGGCGGCAACACCGGGCCCGGTCAACTGCAGCTTACCCAGCGGACTGACGTCGATGATGCCCACGGACTCGCGCACGGCTCGCACCTCGGCGGCGGCGTCGCCGTAATGCTCGGGTCGCATCCACGGGCCGGCAACCATCATGCGCGCTCCCTGGTCAACGTGCCAGTCATGCACCGCGGACAGCTGCACCGGCTCCATCTTCTGCCCCGCCAGTACGCCGAGGGACACCGGTGTTACCGGTGGGCGGCCCGTCGTGCGACCCGTGTCCTGGACACTTTTACCCGTAGCCCGCGCGCACAGTCGAATGCCATTGAGTCCGCACATCCGTCCCTGGCAAGGTCCCATGCCGACGGTACTGTACCGTTTGAGCAACTCGATGCTGTCGAAGCCCTCGGCGATCGCTGTCTCGATGTCGACGTCCGTAACATCCTCGCACAGGCAGACGAAGCGCTTGTCGCCGCTGACTTTGGGCGCCGCGACCAGTGCCGACGTACGGGCCGTCAACAGTGCACCGTCCTGTCGGACTGCCGCGGATTCCGTCTTTCCCGCAGCCACAATTCCTGCGCGTGTTCCCTGGAGCCACTCATCCTCGTCGCTGCATGGTCCGGCGACCCGGCCAGCCAGAAACAAGCCTTCCGGCAACTCATCCAGACGCATTTCGGCGAGATTGTCGTCGTAACGACTGCGGGCACCCGCCATGTACGCAAGCTCTGCGGAGGGCACCCATGTCGTACTGAGGGCTACCAGGTCGCAGCGAATGTTCTGCGGTCGGGCCGAACCGTCGACCGCCACGAGGGTCACCTCTTCGACGGCGTTCTTGCCACGAGCAGCACCGATCGTGTAGCCCTGCCATATGATGGCTCCGGCGGCTTTCAGCAGGTCCGCATCGACGCTGGCCGTCGGCGCACTTCGCTCGTCGACAACCGCGGCGATTTCGACACCCGCCGCCAGCAGGTCTGCCGCGACGGCCCAACCGGTATCGTTTGCCGTCACCACCACCGCGCGCTGTCCCGGCGTCACACCGTACTGATGGAGCAGGCGTTGCACGGCCGTACCCAGCATGATGCCGGGCCGATCATTGCCGGAAAAGACCGACGGCGCCTCGAATGCGCCGCTGGCGACAACGACAGCACCAGCACGAATCTTGAACAGTCGGTTGCCCCGGACAGCCGACAACCAGTGATCCTGGTACCAACCCACGACGGCGGTATCGGTGAGGATCGTGGCCCCCGCCTGCACCAGCTTCTGCTGGCACTGTGCGACCCGCGCGCTGGTCGCGTCATCGGGACGACTGTAGCGCAGATGGCCGCCAAGGGCCGGATTTTCATCAATGAGCAGAACCCTTGCGCCCTGAGCGCTGGCCGCTGCGGCAGCACTCAGACCTGCCGGA
>JAQCJA010000207.1 GCA_027593305.1 bacterium | reverse complement strand
GGTGTGCCCGCGCCGTCTGGGTCGCTCGGCAGGAATCACCTGGCCACTGTGTGCGATCGCTCCCAATCCTGTTACCCGTGGCTCGCAGCTAGAACCGGGCCGGAAGGGCGCAAAAAACCTGATCGAAGCAGGATAAGATATTGTCTCACAGATACTTGCTCCTCAACGGAAGACCGTTGGCCTGAGTGCTGCATAGGATGATACCGGACAGGTTGCAGCTTTCCTGTCTGCTTGTCACGTCCCTCTCTCTCATGCCACTGGAGGCAACACATGTCCGAACTCAGAATGCCCGCCATCAACCAGGTCGCTCTTGCAGGGCGACTGGTGCAGGATGCTGAGTTTCGCATAACCGAAAGCGGTACCGCACGCCTGACGAGTCGGATCGCCGTAAATCGCGCCTATCGGGACCGCAACGACGACTGGCAGGAGGATACTTCGTTCTTCAACATCGTTCTCTGGAACGGGCTCGCTGAGCGTCTTGCCGACCGACTCAAGAAGGGTACTCCCGTGTTTCTCAGCGGACGCCTGCGTTCATCCAGTTGGCGCGATGACGACGAAAACTCGCATTACATCGTGGAAATCCAGGCGCGGAATCTGGAAACTCTAGCCCGCCTTGGCAGCAACTCTCACGGCGTCGTGCCGGCAGATGAAGTGGCCGAAGATGAAGCTGATGTCGAGGAGACCGAGGAACTGGAACTGGCTGCCTGATGCCTCCGGCGGAGGCGGTGATGAACGCCGCCTCCGTCAGAGTAACTACCTTCAGCGTTCGAACAGGGCCGCGATCCCCATGCCGCCGCCGATACACAATGCGGCAATCCCACGGCGGACGTCACGACGTCTCATCTCATGCAGCAAGGTTACGGCGATCCGCGCCCCGCTGGCGCCTACCGGATGGCCCAATGCGATGGCGCCGCCATTCACATTGACGCGCTCCCCATCCCATGCCAGCCGTCGCCCAACAGCCAGTACCTGCGCCGCAAAAGCCTCATTCACTTCCAGCAGATCGATCTCGGTCAGAGTCAGGCCGTTTCGCTGCAGCAATCCTTCGATGGCCGGTGCCGGCCCGATTCCCATAACTCGAGGATCCACACCAACAGAGATGGCATCGACCATACGCGCCAGAGGTTCAATCCCGAGTTTCTCGGCCTCCGCCTCAGCCATCAGGAGCAGGGCCGCGGCGCCATCATTGAGTCCGGATGCGTTGCCAGCCGTGACAGTTCCCTGCTTGTCGAAAGCGGGCCGTAACTTGCTCAGGCTCTGCAGGTCCACATCACCGCGAGGGTGTTCATCAACGTCGAAGACGACAGGGTCGCCTTTTCGTTGCGGCACTTCGACCGGCACAATCTCGTCGGCAAAACATGCCCTCTTCTGGGCTGCCGCATATCGCGCCTGGCTGCTGAGAGCATAACAGTCCTGATCCTCGCGAGACACGCTGTGCTCCGTCGCCAGATTCTCTGCCGTGATCCCCATGTGACAGTCATAGAAGCAGTCCCACAGGCCATCCATGATCATCAGATCCGAGACCTGGGAATGTCCCATGCGCTCTCCCCAGCGTGTCCCGGCCAGGCCATAGAGGGCCCCGCTCATGCTCTCCATGCCGCCTGCAACGATCACCTGTGCGTCACCGCTGCGTATGCTGGATGCGGCAAGAGCAATCGCCTTCAACCCGGATCCGCAGAGTTTATTGACCGTCATGGCTGGCACAGAGTACGGCACGCCTGCGTACACCGCAGCCTGTCGGGCCGGATTGGGGCCATGGCCCGCCTGGTAGATCATACCAAGGATGACTTCATCAACTGCCTCAGGGGCCAGCCCGGCCCGCGACAACGACGCTGCCACGACGGTGCGTCCCAGATGCACCGCATCGACATCTCGCAGCTTGCCACCATAGGTGCCGATGGCGGTCCGGACGGCGCTGACGATTACAGCCTGAGGCATTTTCTTCTCCTGAAACCGGATTGACCTTGTTGAGACTCATATCTATCTTACACAAATTACTCGGTGTTATGAATTGTAGCGATGTACGAACTGCTTCGCGGAGCGCCATGGCCTGGGCGAAAAGCAAGGATTTTCTCGAACGTCTGCAGTTGGGCAGCATCATACTGTACCTGCTCTGCCTCGGTGGTTATACCATTGACAGGGTCGGAGAAGTCTGGAATCACGTCCGCGCCGATCTTTTCGGTTTCACTTTTTTCTCGCTCTTCATTGCATCGACAATCCTGCTGCGCTTCGAAGAAGGCGGCGCTGACGACGAGGACGAGACAGCAGCAGGCTGAGCACAGCTGGTGATTGAGGGGCAGTAGCTCAGCTGGGAGAGCGCGGCGTTTGCAACGCTGAGGTCGTCGGTTCGATCCCGATCTGCTCCACCATCACCACAGGAGTACACGCTGCATCCGCTGCACCTGCGGCGCCACCGAAACTGGATGGCGCCGTTTCTCGTCTGGCCTGAAAATGGTCACTCCGGCTGACAAGGCTGCTATCCTCCGATGAACAGGCCGCTGGTGGCAATGCCATCGAGGACAAATTGCATCGCCAATGCTGACAGCAGCACGCCGAAGACTCGGCTGACCACGTTCAGCCCGGTCACACCGAGCACACGGTTCACGACGCCGGCGCCGAGAAGCAGAAGCCACGTAATCAGTAGAACCATGAGCAGCGTGCCGAGGATCACTGCCTGACGCATGCGATCCCCATCCGTGTTGGCCATCAGCAGGATCACCGCACCCATCGTGCCTGGACCGGCAATCAGTGGCATCGCCAGGGGAAAGACGGATATATCCTCGCGGCCCACAGCTTCGGCCTGCTCTTCCTGTGTTGTCGATACGCCCCCCGACTCGCGGGCGAAAACCAGATCGATACCCATCAACAACAGCAGAATCCCACCAGAGACTCGCAGTGCCGCCAGAGAGATGCCGAGCACGGAAAGAATCGGTTTGCCAACCAGGGCAACCACGAGCAGTACAGATGATGAGACCAGAATTCCGCGTGTCGCCATCATCCGCCGTGCCCTGGTTGTGGCGCCCGGAGTCAGGGCAGCGAACATTGCCGCCACATCCACCGGGCCGATGGTGGCGAAAAACGTCGTGAAGGCGATGACGAAGGTTTCCGTCAATGCGCCCCGTAGACGAGTCCCATACTCACCGCACCCCAAAGCAGAAGATTGACCTGCAAGGCACGGTCTCGCCAGAGCAGTGCCGTCGGATCATCCCCGACACCCCGGTGCACCAGGTACATGTAGCGAAGCACGCCGTAGAGCACGAAGGGGATGGTCCACTGCATTTGTCGACTGGCCGTTATCCCCCCTTCACCGACACCCATTGCATACAGCGCGTAACACAGGAGTGTCGCCGACGCCAGGACCGACATGATCTGGTCCAGGAAACCGACATCATAAGCCCCAAGAGAGACCCGATGCAGGGGTGCATCTGCGTCGAGGCGGACGAGTTCGCCACGACGCTTGGCCGCCGCCAGGAACAACGTCAGGGTAAAGGTGCAAGCGATGAACCATGTGGAAATATCTACCTCGATCACAATGGCTCCGCCCACGGCGCGCAGCAGGAATCCGGTCGCAACCATCAGGATATCAACGAGAGCTGCTCGTTTCAGTCCAAGGGAGTACGCCAGGTTCAGCGCCACGTAAACCAATGCCACAAGGGCAAAGTCCGCATGCAGCAGCTTTGCCGATGACAGGCCGCCCATGAGCAGGGCAATCGCGGCGGTGATCGCCACCGATCTGGGTAGATCGCCACTGGCAATCGGTCGACTTGCCTTGTCGGGGTGGAGACGGTCAGCGTCGATATCGGCGAGATCATTGATCAGATAGACTGCGGAACTGAGCAGGACAAAGACTCCTGCTGCCGCAAGTGACCTGAGCAGATAGTCAACGTCAAGCAGGTGTTCGGAAAACATGACCGCCGCCAGAACGACAGCGTTCTTCACCCAGTGGCGCGGGCGAATGGAGCGAAGGAGCGGGAGGATCACCGGACCGGAGATCGTGTCTGGGAATCCACGCTGCTTCGTTCTGAATGAATCAGAATTCGTTCTCCGGGTCCTGGAAGGTGCTATCGCCTCCCAATTCCTTGGCCTTGTCCAGGGCGACCTCGAGGTGGCGCAGGAAGCCTTCGACCGATTCCTTGATAACGACGTTGGTGCCATCCGGTGTCGGGTTTCTGGAAACGACACCGAAGCTCAGGGTGAGCGAGATTCGATCGGCGCCGCACACAAACTGGCGGTTCATGGCCTTTGCACGCAGGGTCAGGCTGCGCCGCTTCACACGAGGGGCATCACCGTTCGGCACAAGGAGAATGAAATTGGCGCCATCGTGATGCACCAGCTTTTCGTCTCCCTCGACGTTCTCCGAGAGAAAATCGGCAACACCCTTGACGATCTGGTCGCCCCCTTTGCGCCCGTACTTGGCGTTGTGGTCACCAAGTCGGTCGGGCGCCATCATCAGCGCCCCAAGGGGTTGTCCCTCGGCATTGGCAGTGCTGACGGCCTGGGGCAACATCGCTGTTGTGAAGAACACCTTGTTCGGCAGACCCGTATGCGAATCTGTACCGGCGATCCGCATCCAGCGACGATTGCTGGCCCGCAGCTTATTGTTCTCCTCCTTCAGCTTGGCGATCTCAGCCTGCAGCTTCGGGACAAGGTTGTCGTCTGTCGTTTCCGTCATCTCTTATCTATACGTTGCGGGTTCGACCGGAGGGAAGCTAAATTACACTCAGACAACGCGATCCCGCAAGAAAGATACCCACTGATACTCTGGATCCTACCCGCCGTCTTTGCCATCATCGGTCTGTTTGCAGGTGTCGCTGCCCTGCGCACACGCCGGCGCCGCCACAACCGCCTGCAACTGCGTCTGCTCGCCGGAAGGCGACGACTGATGGGCGAAGAAATCAACACCCGTTGCCAACGACTGGACGAGTTGGCCCCCGAGGAGCTTGCGACGCGCAGGCGCCTGGCAGATGGCATCCTGGATGGCATTCACATGGCCCTCGTCGATCGCGAGGCACACCTGCAGAACCTGCAGGATCTGGCTGCACTGCAGGTTCATAAGCTGGCCGTGTTGCGGCGTCGCCTCGCGGAATTGCCTCTCGAGCCGCCACCAGGGCCGCCGGAGACGGGGTCATCCGGAAAACAGAGCGTTCCCGAGAGTCGTGAGACCACTCGAGGATCAGTTTCTCGACAGCATTCGCCAGCGGGACGAGGCACCCCGACCCAAACGACGCCGATCCTGAGAGCAGAACGCGACAGGCGGCCCAGGCATCGCCCAGGTCGCCTGTTGAATCCGCGAAACCGAATCTGGCAGCAGCAGGTCTCTGCTTACACTTCCAGAATCTCTGATTCCTTGCTCTTGATGATCGCATCGATTCGCTTGACGAAGTCGCTTGTAAGCAACTCCATGCGCTCATGACCACCACGCGCCTCGTCTTCTGATACTTCGCCTTCCTTCTGCGCCTCATCGATGAGGTCCAGACCATCGCGACGTGCGTGCCGCACCGCCACGCGGCCCTCTTCGGCCCGGTGACGCGCAACCTTGGTCAACTCGATTCGACGCTCTCCCGTGAGTTCCGGAATCGGCAGGCGGATGATGTGGCCGTCATTGCTCGGATTGAGGCCGAGAGAGGCGTCTGCGCGGATGGCCTTTTCGATATCACCGATGATGCGGTTCTCATACGGCTTGATCACCAGCAACCGGGTCTCCGGGGCGCTGACGGTCGCCACCTGATTCAGCGGCGTCGGCGTGCCATAGTAGCTGATTCGTACGCCATCAAGAATCGACGTCACAGCCCTGCCGGTACGAATACCGGAAAGGTCGCGCTGCAACGCCTGCAACGCCGTCGTCATGTGTTGCTCAGTCTCGGCGAGGATTTCGTCTATCATGGGTCAGTCCACCATCGGGTCCGCAGGGGCGGCGGCGTGTTTTCAGCCTTCGCCGAGACGGAAACAGGAGAAACGACGAATCGTGATCTTCTCACCGATCCTGGCCGTCAACCCCGTCACGAGATCCTGGATCGTGCGATCCGGGTCCTTGACGAAGGATTGATCCAGGAGACAGACTTCCTGGATGTACTTCTCCAACCGACCGGTGACGATCTTCTCGGCGATATGGGCAGGTTTGCCTTCGTTCTTGGCCTGCTCAAGATAGATCTCTTTTTCCTTCTCGATCACCGCCGGATCGAGATCCTCCCGACTCACGGCAACGGGTCCCTCCGCAGCAATATGCATCGCCACATCCCGGGCAAAGTCCTGGAAATCAGGCGTGCGTGCGACAAAATCGGTCTCACAGTTGACCTCAACTAGAACTCCCAGACGACTGCCTGGGTGGATATAGGACATGATGACGCCTTCATTGGCATCTCTCCCTGCCCGCTTTTCCACTGCCGACATGCCCTTCTTGCGCAGGAACTCGACAGCCTTCTCCATGTCCCCATTGGACTCGGTCAGGGCCTTTTTGCACTCCATCATTCCGATGCCGGTACGCTCGCGCAAGGCGCGTACGAGACCAGCAGTGATCTCAGCCATTGATGATTCTCTCTTCCTTCCTGGTCCCGTAACTCAGATCGTTGTCGCAGCTTCGGCAGGCTTGGCCTCAGAGGTCATTTCATCCTCTTCCGTGCGGGCGCCCTTGCCCTTCTCACCGGCGGCCCGCCCTTCAATAACGGCGTCAGCCATGGCGTGGGTGATGACTTCAATCGCACGAATCGCGTCATCGTTGGCCGGGATGGGAAAGTCAACCTTATCCGGGTCACAGTTGGTGTCGACGATCGCCACGGAAGGAATGCCGAGTTTTTTCGCCTCAGACATGGCGCCGCTCTCTTTCATCACGTCGACGATGAAGATCAGTCCAGGCACGCCGTTCATCTTGCGAATCCCCTCCAGAGTCCTGACCATGCGCGTCCGTTCCTTCTCCAGCAGCAGGACTTCCTTCTTCTTCAGCTTCTCGTAGGTCCCATCCTGAGCGATCCGATCCAGATGGTCGAGATGCCGGATATTCATGCGGATCGTCTGCCAGTTCGTCAGCATGCCGCCCAACCAGCGTTCGGTGACAAAGAACATGTTGCAGCGTTCGGCCTCGGCTCGAATTACGTCCATGGCCTGCTTCTTGGTGCCGACAAACAGCACCGCCTTGCCAGCCTGTGCGGTGCGGCGGACCTGATCGGCTGCCGCCTCAAGGCGACGCGCCGTCTTATTGAGATCGATGATGTGAATGCCGTTGCGCTCGGTGAAGATGAAGGGCTTCATCTTCGGATTCCAGCGGCGTGTCTGATGGCCGAAGTGGGCGCCGGACTCGAGCAGATCCTGAATTGATACGGTCATGCGATTGGAACTCCTGAAGACTGGGTTAAGGCCTCCGCCCTCCCTCACCTGCGACGCGGAACCGGTGATTTTCGCCGGCACCCCCGCGCGCATCGGGAAACGCGTGCGTTATGACTCTTGAACGAACATGTACGAGATCGGCCCCAACAGGGGCCGATCTCAATGGCAGTATTTATCAGACGACGGCCAGATGCAGGACTATCGCTTCGAGAACTGGAAGCGCTTGCGAGCACCAGCGAGGCCGTACTTCTGACGCTCCT
>JAQCJA010000206.1 GCA_027593305.1 bacterium | reverse complement strand
CGGTCGGCCCGAGGATATGGTCGGCACCGCCATCTTTCTCGCCTCCGCGGCGGCGGACTTCGTCACCGGGCAGGTGATCTACGTCGATGGTGGTGTGCATGCCGGCAGCTGGTGGCCTCTGTAGGACCGGCCCCATCGGGGTTGACGTCAGGCGTGTGACTCGGCGGCGGACGGCCCGCCATCAACGCAACCAGGGCCTCGGCTGGTGACGGCTCGTGCCGTCTTTGCTTTGGGGCCCGGATCTTTGCTTCTTACATGACACGGCAGGTGCAGGGCGGCCCCCCCACGAGAAAGCGCAGGCAATGAAGATCATCATCAAGGATGTCGAGCGGATCACCGTACATGTCCCCTTCACTCCGCGCTGCAAGATTTGGTGTGCGCGAGAGCAGTACCAGTGGGATATCAGTGAAGTCCTGCGCGTCACGACGGACGTGCCCGACCTTGTCGGTTATGGCGAAACGATGCCGCACTACACCTGGGGTCAGGTGACGGATGAGTCGATCGCCCGCGTCAAAGGCGCCAATGCCGTCGACTTTCTCGGGGACGATACCCTCGGCGCCGGCCTGCAGATGGCGATCTACGATCTCGTCGGCAAAGCCTTCGAGGTGCCCGCATATCGCCTCTTCAACCTGCCCCGTGTGCGCCAGTGGTGTCCGATCTCGTGGTGGAACGTCGATATGTCCCCCGAGGATTTCGCCGCCGAAGCCACGGAGGCAGTCGCCAGGGGCTACACATCCCACAAGATCAAGGGCCGGCCCTGGTGGGATATCTATGCCCAGGTTGAGGCCGTGCGCGACGCGACACCCGACTACTATCATCTCGACATCGACTGGAACCAGATGCTCGTCAACGCCAGCAGCGCCACCCCCGTGCTGCAGCGACTCGACGAATATCCCATCGTCGACATCTACGAGTCCCCCATTCCACAGAGTGATGTCGAGGGCAACCGCCTGCTGCGCAGCCGCATCGCGCGGCCCATTGCCCAGCACTTCGGCAACCCGCCTTTCCCCACCGTCGTGCGCGACGAAGTCTGTGACGGCTTCGTCATCGGCGGTGGCATCGGCAGCGTCCTGCGGCAGGGGGTGCAGGCTGCCGCCTTCGACAAACCCTTCTTCCTGCAGATCGTTGGCACCGGCATCACAACCGCGCTGTCGCTGCAGTTGGGTGCCGTCCTCAGTCACGCCCAGTGGCCGGCAGTGAACTGCATGAACATCTATCAGGAGGACCTGCTGGCGACGCCGCTGACCATCAAGGGCGGCTATGCCCGGACCCCGGATGCGCCGGGCCTCGGGATCGACGTTGACGAGGAGGCCCTGCAGCGATTGCGCATGGCGCCACCTTTCAAGCACCCGCCCCTGCGCCTGCTGCTGGCTCTGGTCTGGCCGGACAACCGCAAGCGGTACTACGCCCGCATCGAACAATGCTGGACGGATGCTCTCAATGGCAACATGCCGATCCATGAGAGGGGCGCCCGTCTGGAGTACGTCGACAATGATGGCTCGAAGGACTGGGACGAGTTGCAGACCCGTGCCGCGAAGGAAGGACCAATATTCTCCGCAGCGTAGAATGACTTGCAGTCGGGAGGCGTGGCATGGCGGTCAGATCACTTCGTGCGGTCCTGCTGCTCTGCAGCATCGGTGTGCCCGCTGCCGGACTGGCCGGCGAGACTTCGGCGCCCCCTGCCGTGTATCCCGCGGGTATCTCCATGGCCTATGGCGCGGGTCGTCTGGGGCTGCGGGACGAAAACATCTCCACCCGTCGTTACGCCGGAACCCTCCCGTACATCATGCTTGCCTGGGCAGCAGACCATTCGCGCTACATCTACGGCGCCAGCCTCGAGTTGCAGCAGTCGGACCGGATCCGCAGCGACAACGTCAACACCGACGTCACCCGATTCAATCTGGGACAGGTGTTCCTCTATCCCCTGCGCCCGCGCCGGTTCCTGGGCCACAACGTCCAGTTGCTGGTGGGGCCACGCACGGAGCTTGATTTCTATCTGAATCAGCAGCACATCGCCGTGGACGCCCTGGGTTTCGCGGAATCGGTCTGCCTGTTGACGTCTTTGAGCGCTCAGGCGGAGGCGCTCATGCCCTTGACGGCGCGCCTGGCCCTGCCACGGCTCGCTGCGCAGCACGCTGCTGTCTCTGGGCATCCGTGCCGTCGACGATGAGATCGACGACGCATCTCCCGCCAGACTGCTGACGCCGTGGTCCGGCGCCAACTCGTCGCTCGCAACTGGGCTGCTCTATGATCTCCCGGGCCGACTGACGATGGGCGTGACCTGTCTGTTCCGCTTCACCCGGATCAGTGCCTGGCAGCCGCTGCTGGCCGCCAGCAGCAGCCTCGTCATCAGGCTCGCATGTCGAATCTGAACCGCGGCGGCCGCCAGGCGTCAGGCCAGCATCGGTTGCTGCTGCCCGCGTGGCTGGTGGGCGTTGCGACCCTGTTGTGTTGCGAGTCCTACATCGTCCGTTCCACTGGCGATGCCGCTGATAACGTCAATGATTTTGAGGCCGTGTGGCACGCCGTGGACGTGCACTACCCCTACCTGGAATTCAAGGGGGTGAACTGGGATTCGCTACATACCGAGTTCCAGCCCAGGGCGGAGGCTGCCCGTGGGGATGAATTCTACCTCGTGCTGAACGATCTGCTCGGCCACCTGCAGGACGGGCACGTGTTCTTCAAGGCACCAGGCGGCGGTCGCGAGATCTATCCGTGGGTGCCGCCGCGTCGGCGTCGCGACCAGCATCGCTACGATCCGTTCGTCGTGCGACGCTACTTTGATACACCCCTGCGCCTGTCCGACTCCGGCACAGTCGAATACGGCATCCTTCCCGGTGGCATCGGTTACGCCCTGCTCGCTGATTTCCACCAGGACTACCTGATCCGGGACTTCCCCAGGGTCATGGGCGTGATGCACGATACACGCGGACTCATTCTGGATATCCGCCAGCGCCGGGGCGGCACCCCGCAGAACGTCGACGCCGTGGTCTCCCGATTCCTGACGGAGCCGCTCCCATATCCTCCAGCGTACCTCTACGGGATGCCGGTGGACTGGCCGCTCTCGCGGCCCACGCTGAATCCCTACACCGCGCCGGTGGTGGTCCTCATCAACGGCCTGACCTACAGTGCCGGCGAGTTCTGCGCGGAGATGCTCAAGCAGCTGCCCCATGTGACCGCCATGGGTGATACCACAGGCGGCGGCTCCGCGGGCAGTACGGCCTTCCGGGGCTACAGTTCTCCCTTCGGTCTGCCCAGTGGCAAGTGGTTCGACATCGGCAACCTCGACATCCGGCGCTATGACGGCCTCCCCTGGGAGGGACTCGGCATCGCACCTGACATACGCGTCGAGCAGCCGGAGGCGGACCTGCAGGCCGGGCACGACCGCCAGCTGGAAGCTGCCATCGAGTTGCTCCGCTGACGCATGCCGCCCGCCTTGTTACCTGTAGCTCCGGGTCTTCTTCCAGGCATCCACATCGGTGATGGACGCCTGCGTCAGAGTCGGCTTCATTTCGTGCTCCTTGGCGAAACCCAGGACCGTTCGCGAGCGACCGGTCTCGGTGGCCAAGGCCGCTGTCAGCGCCGCCAGCACCTCCTGCTGCGTCAGAGCCTCGAGGGCGGCGATCGTCTCCTGCTTGCGCGCAAAATCACCGTGGTGTGTGAAGGCCAGCGTGTTGAGGACCGCTGCCTTCTCGGCAATGGTCTTCTCCTTCTGCTTCAGTTCCTCAATGGCCGCCGCCTTCAGGTCGTCAAAGGCCGCTGCGGAAACCGCCTCGAGCATCGCCGGCAGTGTGGCGGTGAAGGCGGCGACCCGTTCGGCGACATCATCAGCGGTATGAGTCGCCGACTGGAGGATGAAGTAGAGGTAGGCCTGATCCGGGTTCAGCGGCGCCGCTCCCGCCGCCGCGATGTAACCCAGTTGCTGATTCGTGCGCATTTCGGTGAAAAACGGCTGGTAAAGGAACGGGCTCAGCAGCGCCGCCATGGCCCGGTTCTTCGGCGTCGTGTCGCCAATAAGAAAATCTCGCCGCAACGCGGAGTTGTTCACCTCGAGCTGCTCGGCATAGAGAATCTCTTCGTGCTCAGGTAACTGCAGATACCGCTGGGAGAACGTTGCCGTCACCGGGATGGGGGATGCGCCGATCGTGTCCGCCATCCGGCGCGTCAGGGCCACCGCCCGTTCTGCCGCGACGTCGCCGTGGACGAGGGCCTCGATGAAAGCCTTGTTGTAGAGCGTCGCCGTGAAGTCGCGCACATCCGTCAGCGTCAACTCCTGGAGGATCGGCAACTGTGCTTCCTCCCGATAGCTGGCGGCCTGGATCAACTCATAATTGCGCGCGCGCACGATTTTCCACGCATCCTGTTTGGAGAAATTCTCCAGATCGCGGATCGCGCGATCCTTGATCGCCGCAAAGGTCTCCTCGGAGATGCGGAAGTTCTGCATGTGATCCAGGACGTGATCGAAGAGGATTCCAGCGGAACCACCGTAGCCGTTGATGCTGAAGTACATGCCTTCGTAGCCACTGCCGAAGCTGTAGCTCAATCCTGCAAGTCTTGCCGGATAGGCCAGTTCGTTCAGGGACTCGTTGACACAGGTCGTGTACAGATCAAGCAGGACCTTGTAGCGCAGATCCATGCGCTCCACCGGGAAGCGGATCTTGTAGTGCAGGGACACCTTGGGCCGCAGAAACTCGGTGTCGAGCGAGTGGTAGAGCACGAGGCCCGGTTCATCAATGATACGGATGGGCACAGCATCCTCGTGCACGGGCCGATCCGGAATGACCAGCCCCGAGGGGATGAAGGGATTGGGCGTGGGCAGATGCAGTTCCGGCCGCGCCGGCAACGCCGCCAGCTCGCCGTAGAACTCGGATTCTTCGGTGAAACTGTACTTCGTGCCGTAGTGCGGCTCGGTGTCCGTCGTCGGCACGCCCTGCGCAGCGATCGTCACGAGCATGTTGTCACGCCGCAGATAGGACAGCAATCGATTGTAAGACGCCGGATCGACATCCCCGTAGAGGTAGTCGACACGGTCGACGATCTCGAGAGGATACTTGACCAGTTGCCCCGCCAGGCCACTGGCTCTGCCCCCGCCCTCACCCTTGTCAGCATAGATCTCATCGAGGGCGGCCATCGTGCGCTGCTCCTGAAAGTAGAAGGCGGGATAGTCCGACTTCTTCAGCATGTCGACATAGGTCAGGCAGAGCTTGACGACCTGGCGGTACGCGTCGAGTCCGTTCGGCGTCAGGTCCACGCGGATCGACAGAGCGCCATAGTCAGGCGTCGCCAGGTAACTGCTGGCGCTAAGCCCCGTCGCCAGATTCTCGTTCTTGAGCAGGGACAGCAGACTGCCCTCCCCTTCATGGCCGATCAGGCTGCTCAACATGTCGCCGGGCTTGCTCATGTAGGCGTCGGCGAAGGCGGGCAGCTCGAACTCCATCTCCAGCGTACGAATGTCCTTGATCGTTTCGATCTGCAGGAGGCGGAACGTTTCTGTGTCGACCAGGAAGTCCGGCGGGTACGTCGGCTTCGGGATATCACGGTCTTTGATCTGCGCAAAATACCGGTGCGCCCAGACATCCAGACTGTCCAGTGGCGCGTTGCTCAGCAGCACCAGACCCATGCGATCGGCGCTGTAGTGCGCGTTATAGAAGGCCAGCAAATCCTGGCGCGTGACATTACCGAGGGTTTCCAGAGAGCCTGTACCGAACATTCGCTCGGGGTGACCTTCGCGGTAGGCATGGCTCTGCGTGCGCCAGATCCGCCAGCTGTCGTTCTCGAGATTCTTCTGGTGCTCCGAGTTCACCGCATTCAACTCGCGTTCGGTGTACTCTTCTGTGAACAGGGGCGCGATGAAAAACTGGGCAAACCGATCCAGACCGCCTTCGAAAGCATTGTGATTGATCTCGAAGAAATAGTTCGTATGGTCCCCGGCGGTATACGCGTTGTTGTAGCCACCGTAGTCATTCATGTAGGTCCCGTAGTCATCAACACCGGGATACTTGTCCGTTCCCAGGAACAACATGTGTTCCAGAAAATGGGCCAGGCCCTGGTCCTCTACCGGATTGTCGAGGGAGCCGACCTCGATGACCATGGCCGCTGCTGACTTGTTGTACTTCGGGTCCGACACGAGCAGCACGCGCATCCCATTCTCCAGCACGTAGCGCTGCGTGACAGACTGGTCCAGGGGATGCTGGCGCGCGGGCGCTGCAATCTGCGATCCAGCGTCGGAGGGCGTCGCCGCTTGCTGGCTGGCGCAGCCCGTGAAAACAAAAAGCAGCAGCAGGAACAGACGCTTCATGGGAAAGACCTCTTGGATTGGCCTCATGGATTGGCCTCATGGATGGAGAATGTCGGCGCCGCCCCCTACGGAAGAGCCTGATAAGAACGATACGCGGCGGATCTACTGCCGTCAGGTGAACGCACCGCACCATTGCGCACACTAATTAAGGTCCCGAGTGGACACGGGCAACCCGCTGCAGCTCGACCATTGGTTCGTCCCGGCAACCGCCGCAAATACCCGGTCCCGTGACCTTGCGGACCCTCGTCGGTCCCTGTAGCATCACGCGTTGAAGCGCAGGCACGCATCTCCCAAACGGACGGCGGACGGCATCAACGAAGTCGACGACACGGATACCGAGCACTAGACCATTACCAGATCCTTCCTCAACGGCCACGAGCGCATGCTCGAGGTGTTGCTGGCGGACGAGCAAAGGCGCGCAGATGACTGACACACCGATCCCGAAGATCACCACGCACAGGCCGGCAACCACCATGCCGGAGTGGGCCGTTCTGCAGAGAAGCCTGCTGGCGCTCATGAATCAGTCGGAGGACATCATCCTCGAGCACTACCTGCAGCCGAATGGTGAGATCTTCTGGCCGGACATCGAGGGGTTCGCCGGCTACGGTGGCGTGGACAATGCCTTTGAGGGCTTTCATCGCTGGCCCCTGTTGTATCTGCTCGGCGGCGATGATCGCTTCCTCGACCTGGCCCAGCGGCAATACGAGGTGCTCGTCGCCCAGTTCTCCCGCTACCGCAAGAGTGGCTCCCAGTGGCCGCCCGGGCGTGACACGATGCTGGTGCAGGACTACCTGCCGGACTTCGACTGGATGCATGCCGGTGAGGCGGCCATGTTTTTCTACTACCTGAATCTGGCCAATCCGACGAACGAGAGGAACCGGGAGCGTTCGCTCCGTTTTGCCAGCTACCTGACCAATGAGGACCCGACCATTCCGGAGTTCAACTACGATCCGGAACACAGAGTGTTCAAGACACTCGCCATGGGCCCGAATGGGCCAGCCTACAGCCGCTTTGGTGACTCCCATGGCTACGGCACCTGGATGGACAGCTACGGCCTCGCCTTCTACGACGTGCCGGGCGTGGTGACCATGATGGATCTGCAGGATCCGGAGAAAGCCGAGCGCTACGGCCAGGTCTACTCCGCCCGCCTGCGCAACTGTGACACGGTGACCAACATGCTGGCCACGTCGATGGTGATGAATGCCTTCCTGCACACGGGGGAGCAGAAGTACAGGCAGTGGGTGCTCGACTATGTGGACGGTTGGCGCGAGCGCTATGCCGGCAACGATGGCATCATGCCGGACAATGCCGGGCCCCAGGGCA
>JAQCJA010000205.1 GCA_027593305.1 bacterium | reverse complement strand
CTCAACAGTGTTGAGATCAACAATTCCTTCTACCGGGTGCCCAAGCCGGATGTCGTGCGCAACTGGGCCGAAAGCGTGCCCGAAGGCTTCCGCTTCGTCATGAAGGCGACGCGACGGATCACCCACTTCAAGCGCCTCAAGGACGTCGGTGCGGAGACAGAGTATTTTGTCGGTATCGCCAACGAACTGCGTGACCGACTCGGTGCGATTCTGTTTCAGTTTCCGCCGAACTTCAGCGAGGACATGGAGCGCATGCAGGCCTTCGTGGACCTCTTGCCACAAAGGCTGCCGATAGCCCTGGAGTTTCGCCACGACAGTTGGTACGACGACGAAGTATTGGATTGTCTGCGGGCGCACAATGCGGCGCTCTGTTTTGCCCACGAGGACGATGACAGCCCGGAGCAGGTCGCCCGACGGTTTGTCACTACCGCCGACTGGGGTTATCTGCGACTGCGTGGCAGCGAGTACGGCCGTCAGGAGATGGAGGCATGGGTTGAGCGTGTGCAGGCACAGAACTGGCAGCGTGCCTTCGTGTTTTTCAAGCACGAGGATGGGGGCCTCGGGCCGAAGCTGGCACAGGCCTTTCTTGCCGCCCTCTGACAGACAGACAAACGGGCCCACAACGGAGAAGATTCAATGGGAATGATGGATGGCAGCAAGGCACTGGTAACGGGCGGCAAGCGTCGCATCGGACGGGGCATCGCGCTGGCACTGGCCGAGGCCGGTTGCGATGTGGGCATCAACGATCTGCAGGAGGACGAAGATGCCCACGAGACGGTGCGCCGCATCGAGGCCATGGGGCGCACGGCGGCCTTCTATGCCGCCGACATCTCCGATCCGACACAGGTGACAGGGCTCATGGAGAGGTTCGGCAACTATCAATGGCGTGTCGCTGCCCGTCGATGGTGGTCTGCTGGCGTGGTGACCGGCTTCTGTCGGGGGCTGAAGGTCAATCGTCTGGGATCAATCGTCTGGGGTCAATCGTCTGGGATCAATCGTCTGGGGTCAATCGTCTGGGTCAATCGTCTGGGGGGCCCAGGACAGCGGCCGACGCCTGACTGGCGACATTGGGATCACGACTCAGTTCCATGATCCAGCGGTTGTGCAGGTCGACGAGACGGTTGAGTATGTGCCGATGGGTTGTGGAGTAGTCGATCGTCTCCGTCGGATCCAGGGCGAGGTTGGCGAGGAAAATATCGTCCCCCTGACCGACCACTTTCCACGGCCCTTCGCGCACGGCCCAGTCCTCTTTGTAGACCCAGTACAGCACCTCGTGGGGCGAGTCGGCTTCGTCCGAGGCACACACGGAAGCCAGGCTGCGCCCGTCGATGATGGCTGTTGGCAGAGGTGCGTCACAGAACTCGGCGAGCGTCGGCAGAAGATCGAGCGCTGACACCGGCTGCGGGCGCAACTGTCCCTTGGGCAGTTGTGCCGGCCAGGAAATGATCGCCGGAACGCGCAGTCCACCCTCCCACAAGGTCATCTTGCCGCCGCGCAGGATGCCGGCACTGCCGCCGCCCCCCGACCGCTCCTCGGTAGAGTGTCCGTGATCGGAGAGAAAGATGACGATGGTGTTATCGCGCAGATCGACTTCTTCCAGCTTGTCCATGACCATACCGATGCGATCATCCATGGTGCTCACCAGCGCGGCAAATTCTCGGCGTGCCGGATTCTTGATGTGATCGTAGCGCGCCCGGGCGACAGGATCAGGCTGGATCGGGTAGTGCGGAATGTTGAAGGGCATCAGCAGGAAGAAGGGCTCGTCCTTGCTGGACTCGATGAAGTTCAGGGATTCGCGCACCATCATGTCGGGGAAATAACTGCCCTCCTCATGCCAGCGCTCCTTGCCACGCCACAATACATGCCGGTCGGGACCACCCCAGTAGAAGAAGTGCGAATAGTTATCCATCGCACCGGCGCGGTGACCGAAGAACTCATCGAAGCCCTGGTCCTCGGCATACATGCCTTCATCGAAGCCCAGGTGCCACTTGCCGATACAGGCCGTGCGGTAGCCGACGCTCTTGAGCATCTCGGCAATGGTTGTCTCGGCGGGATTGATGCCGTGTCCCAGACGCAGGGCCCGCGGAAAGTGCCGCCCCGTGAGCATCGACGTCCGTGACGGTGTACACGCCGGCGCCGTGACGTAGAACTGCGAAAAGCGGAGGCCACTGTAGGCCAGTTCGTCCAGGTGGGGTGTGAGCAGGTCACGACTGCCATAACAGCGCAGGTCGACCGAGCCAAGATCATCGGCGATGAAGAGAACGACGTTGGGCCGTCGACCAAGGACACCGCAACCCGACGACAAGGAACCACTGGCGAGGGTGGCTGCGCCGAGGCCCATGGTGGCAAGCGCCTGCCGGCGGGTCAGATGTATTGGCTTCATGGGCAAGAAGATGACGCTGAATCAGTCTCTGCACCAGCGGCGGCAATCGGTCGGGGTTCCGTAAGGGCCAGAGTGTTGCCTTCGGTGTCGGCGAAGAAGGCGATGCCGGGCGGCGCAAAACGGGCGATGAAGTTGGCACCGAGCCCATCGCGGTAGAAGGTGACGGCCCGCTCAAGGTCGATGACGGGGAGGGAGACCTGTCGGATGTGGCACAGTTTCACAGTTCGCAGTTTCACTGTCCGTCCCCGGCAAGGCCGAGGCGCTCGTATTTGGTCCGGTACTTGTCCCAGAGCAGCGTATGGTGGCTGGACAGATCCACTTGGCGGCCATCGATAAACTCCAGCTGCACGTGGCTTGTCAGTTCCAGCATATCCCCATCGGTGACGACGAGGGTTGCCTGTTTGCCGACGTCGATGGAACCGAGTCGATCGTCGACGCCGAAGATACGGGCCGTGTTCAGTGTGACGGCTCGCAGAGCTTCGTCCCGTGGCAGACCATAGGCGGCGGCCCGTCCCGCTTCTTCCGGCAGGTAGCGTATGAATCCGGGGTCGGAGGTGTGGGCCAGGCAGAACAGGACACCCGCTTCGTAGAGCTTGAGGGGCACCGTATAGGACTCGTCGTACGGATCATCGGCCCGCCGTGGCAGGAAGTAGCTGTTCCAGTAGATCACCGGAACCTGACGTGCAGCCAGTTCCGCACCGGCGCGCCAGATGTCGCCGGCGCCGGCGATGATCAGCCGCACGTGCTCGGCGTCAGCCCAGTCGAGGGCGGCCTGCACCTGGCGGACATCGGTGACGGCCACCAGGACCGGGACGTCTCCAGAGAGAACCGGAAGCAAAGCCTCGTTGCGCAGATCCTGTGCCGTTGCTCCCGGGTTGACCTGGCGCGCCCTGCGGTAGGCCCGGGCGCCGGCCAGGATCTGGTGCAGTGCTCTGATCCGTGCGTCGCGATTCTCAATCTGCTCCGCCGCCGGCGGCCTGGCATCGGCACGGCGGTTGATGTGCATGTTCGGCCAGTTGACCACCAGAGCGGCGGGGGCGTCGATGACGAGATCTTCTGTCGTCCAGCCGTCGAGGCGCAGCAACGCTGCCATGCCGGCAATGAGACCGCCGCCGGGCATCGACAGGGCGGCGGTGACACCATTGGCGCGGGCTACGGGCAGGTGTTCGCTGTCGGGATTGACGGCAACTTCGGCGCGAACCTCGGGGGTCATGTCGCCGGTTTCGTTGAAATCGTTGCTGGCGCGGACCGAACCGATCTCCGACAGGCCGACGACGCTGGCGGCATCGATCATGCCGGGATAGACGTGCAGGCCCGTGACGTCGATCCTGCGAGCTTCGGCGGGAATCGCTGCATCCAGGCCTACGGCGGTGATGATGCCACCGTCAAAGACCACTGTGCCACCCACAAGATCGGCGCCGGAGACGGTATGCACCGTGGCGCCGATCAGCGCGATGGGCCCCGCCTGCGGCGCCCCCGGGATCTGCGTCGAAGCCGCCAGGGATGCGGGCAGAACCAGCGCCGTCGTCAGGGCGAGGCGGAAGCGGATGAGGATCTGTCGGGCTCGGGATATCACTCCTTGCCTCCCTCAACGAGAACGGCTTGCAGCAGACGCGCCCTTTCGCTGCCGACCTGTTGACGGCGGGCGGCATCGTCGGCGAGATCGAAGTAGCGCCGACCATCGATCCAGGTCTGTTCGCAGCGGGTATAACTCGACATGGGGGATGCACTCCAGATGACGAAGTCGGCATCCTTGCCCGGTTCCAGTGAACCGACGAAGGCGTCGACACCCAGTTGCCGGGCCGGCTCGATGGTGACCATATGCAGCGCTTCCTCCTCGGGCACGCCGCCGTACTTCACAGCCTTGGCAGCGTCCACGTGTATGCGCCCGCCATAGTTGGACAGGTCCGAGTTGAGGGACACGCCGACACCGGCAAAGTGCATGAGGGCGGCGTTGTACGGGATGGCATCGATGACTTCGAACTTGTACGCCCACCAGTCGGAGAAGGTGGAGGCGTGCGCACCGTGTTCGACAAGCATCTCTGCAACTTTGTAGCCTTCCAGCACGTGCTGAAAGGTGCCGATGGTGAAACCGAAGTCGTCGGCGATCCGAATGAGGGCGAGGATCTCATCCTGACGGTAGGAATGACAGTGGATGAGACGTGTGCCCTCGAGGACCTCCACGAGGGCATCCAACTCCAGATCGCGGCGCTCCCGTTTGTTGTGGCGCCGCCGTTCACCGTACTCCCGTGCCGCTGTCAGGCGGTCGCGGATCAGCGCATCCACGCCCATCCGCGTCTGCGGATAGCGGGTGGTGAAGTGGGGACCGCGGTTGGCGTGTTTCACGTTCTCCCCCAGGGCGAACTTGATCGTTGGCGCCGCGCCCTCCAGCAGCAGGTCCTCTACGTCGGCACCCCAGCGCATCTTGATCGTCGCATTCTGGCCGCCAATGGGATTGGAGGAGCCGTGCATGACGTGCACCGTCGTGGTGCCCTGTGCCATGTGGCGGTAGATCCGGTGGTCGTAGGCATTGAGTACGTCACGAATGCGGACCTCGGCGCTGATCGCCTGCGTCCATTCGTTGAGGCCGCCCATGGCGCCTACGTGCACGTGGGCGTCGACCAGACCGGGCGTCACGTGTTTGCCGGTGGCGTCGATGACGATGGCACCGGATGGCACCTTGAGATCACGGCCGACGGCGGCGACCCGGCCCTTGCGAATCAGCAGGTCTGCCCCCTGAAGGATGCCCGCCGCCCCCGAGGTCCAGATCGTGGCGTTTTGCACCAGCACCACATCCGGCTTCTCCGGAATGTGGGTGACGCCGAAACTGACGGGCGGGAAGGGGGGCAAGGCGGGAAGGCTCCAGGTACTGTCGGTTTCGCCTGCGGCAGTCGGCGAGCTCGTGGCAACGGTATCTGCGTGGGCCTGTGTCGCCTGCCAGGAAAAGCCGACCCCATCCGGTGTCTGGCCGCTGCCGACGATGAGGCTATCCGTCACCCGCCCGGACAGGCTCAGGATCCCGGCAATCCCCAGAGAGTCGCCGGCGAAGGTCAGACTCAGGCGCTGACCCTCGAGTCGGGTCGTGCCGACGGCAATCGTGAGACTGTCGCGATGCACCGTGCTCTTCCACCCGGAGGCGCGGGAGGTCTTGCCGGTGATCTCGAGCTGCGGGGCGGCGGCCACGGTGGGAAGCTGCAGCTGCAGGTCCCAGGTGCCGCGCAGGTCGATGTTGGGGGCAAAGTCGTTGACCAGGTGATATTCGCCGTCGATCCAGAGATCGAGAATCTGCGTATCGGCGGCAAACAGATCTCCGTCGGTGATGACGAGGTGCGCCAGCCGGCCCGGGGCGATGGTGCCGAGGTCGGCGTCGACGCCAAACATCTTCGCCGGTACGGTGGTCACCGCGGCGAGTGCGTCCGCCGTCGACAGGCCCTCGTCCATGGCCCTGCGCACGCGTGCCGGGAAGTCGGCGCGCTTGCTCAACCCATCACTGGTCAAAGCGACGGGCACACCCGCCGCGCGCAGGCGCCCGGCGCTGGCTGGCGCCGCCTCCCAGTGCCAGAGTTCGGCGAGGCTGGTGGCCAGAGCGTCTTCGGCGTCGGCAACGTCCGGCGCAGCAGGGAAGTTCACCGGCAGGATCATGGGCACGCCCAGAGCGACGATGCGCGCCAGTTGCCGGTACTCGGCGCCACCACCACGGATCACCAGACGCAGACCGTGGGCCTGTGCCAGTTCGCCGGCGACGCGCAGCAGACGATCGTCGGTGACTTCGAGGATGACGAGATCCCCGCCATTCGTGCCGCCGGCCACGGCGGGGCCGAGAACGGCGAGGGCGTCGATGGTTTCCATCGGTGTGCCGGCCGCTGGTCTGGCGTGGGACCCGTCGTGGGTCTGGGCATACCAGCCGGCGTCGAAAAAGGTCTGGCGAAGAAGGGCGACGGCACCCATCAGAGAGCCCGGGTAACGGACCTCTTCCCAGGTGTCCGAGGGTGTTCCGGGATTCTTCAGGGCCACATGGTGGGCTACATCGGGGCGCATCAGGACGGTGCGCAGGGCACCATCGGCCGTGCTCACCAGGGCGCTGCGACCGTGGAACAACCCCGCATCAGGGACGATCAGCGCGGCGGTGAAACCGAGCTCGCGCAGTTCCTTGAGGGCTTCCGCGTCGGCATGGTACACGTCGGCGGCACGGAGTTCGGCCAGCACATTCTCGTTCCAGTGTGAGTCCGCATGCTGCCGCTGGTCCTTGGCGGGGGGCAGACCGACATGGGCGTAGGGCTCGATGAGACCGGCGTAGATGGTGCGGCCTGCACCATCCCAGATGCGCGCGTCGTCAGGGGGGCGGACCTTGGCCGAAGGCCCCACTGCTTCGATGCGACCGTCACGCAGCACGATGGTGCCGCTGTCGATGGCAACCCCCGGCCGCGGCACGATGCGGGCGCCAACGATGGCATGCACCCGTGGCTGCGTGTCGCGGATGCCGGTGGTGGGTGTTACCCCCGTGCGGGGTGCAGCATGGGCGGCAGCGGCACACAGCAGAGCCGCCAGGCAATGGGTGATTCTCACAGTGAGTCCCCGTCGTTGCGCGTGTTCGGAGTGTGATCAGCCAAGGTGCAGTTCCTCTGCCTCACCAAAGCGCCATACGGGCACAGGACCGGGGATCAACCGCGTGCCGTCCGACAGACCCTCGTCGCGGCCCTGCAGCTCGCTCACCATGCGAGTGCGCCAGACGGCAAGTTCCGCTGGAGCCGCAGGCGCCAGGTCATGGCACTCGTGCGGGTCCTGGGACAGATGGAACAACTGTTCGATGCCGTTGATCGGGTTCCAGATGTACTTCCAGTTGCCATCGCTGAGGAACTGATTGGCATTCTCCGGGTGGTAGCAGGGCGAATGTTCGCCGTGATAGTACGGGCGCCAGTCGGTCGTGTCGCCACGGATCAGAGGCAGGACGCTGCGTCCTTCGACACTTGCCGGTATGGCCACGTCCGCTGCATCGAGCAGGGTCGGCATGATATCCTCCCAGCCCACCGTGATGGGGGCGGCGATCTCGACGTTGCGCGGCGCTGTCATGGAGGCTGGTGGACGCACAATGAAGGGCACCCTGGCGGAGGCTTCGTAGGCGTAGGTCTTGCGCCACAGGTGATGGTCACCGAGCATCTCGCCGTGGTCGGAGGTGAACAGAGTCAGGCAGTCGCGCAGATCTCCGGAGCGATTCATGGTTTCCACGAGGCGGCCGATC
>JAQCJA010000204.1 GCA_027593305.1 bacterium | reverse complement strand
GACCGGACCCGGATATGGCCCACATGATGAAGAAGGACACAGCCAGACTCAGCGGCAGGAACCCCTGCGAATCCGAGGCACTCGGCCCCGGTCCACTGACATAGGTCCCTTCGACTCCATCGCCGTAGGCGTAGGGCTTCACCAGGGGCCGCGTGAGCTTTGCGCCCCCTGGCAACCAGCGTGTATGCGCGTCCTGCGCGACACGGCGGATCTGGCCCGGCGTCGTCAATTCCACAACCCGGACACTGTCGACTCGGCCCGTACCTGGTTCGGCGACAGCACTGCGCGCCACACGGAACAGGCGGCCACTGCCGGCATCGTTGTCGAGCCAGCCCCACGAACCGGAGGCTACGATCCGTTCGCCTCCGGCATCCGGCGTCCACTCGACACTGACCACCCCGAGCCGGGGTGGGGTCATGCGGGACATCGCCGTCGTCGCCGCCTCCAGGCCACCCACTTGATGCAGCGCCAGGGGCAGCATGATGAAAACACCGCTGATCATGACGATGCCCTGCATGACGTCCGTCCAGACGACGGCGTGAAAGCCACCGTAGGCCGTGTAGAGTATGACGATGGCGCCGAAGACCAGCAGGCAGAGCAGATACTCGGGATCAACGCCGGCAAACAGGCCACCCCCACCCGTGAGGCCACCGAGATCGGCGGCCAGCAGATGGAACGGGCTGGCGCCGGAAAGCAGTGTCTTCAGGATGAGACTGCCCGCTTTGAACTGGGCAATGAGGTTGAAGGACATGAAAAAGACGATGAGACTTGTCGCCAGCAGACCAAAGGCGGGGCTCTCGAAACGATCACGGAAGACATCGGGAATGGTGATCGCCCCGGACTTGCGCGCCACCTGGTTCAGGCGTTTGCCAAGCAGTCCCATCGTGCAGATGGGCACCACCATGTAGCTGCCGATCCACAGCGCCAGAACCCAGCCGTGGGAGTAGATCTTTGACGGGAATCCGGTGAAGGAGCCGCCGGAAGCACTCGTGGCAGCGAAGGTCAGGGCAAAGGCCCACACGCCAAGAGAGCGGCTGCCGAGGAAGTACTCGCTGAGAAAGCTGCGCCCCCGGAGCAGCCGGTTGGCAAACCAGGCAAGAAGCAGAACACCGAGAATGTAGAGGCCGAATGTCGTCAGGGCCGCGCCGCCACCACTCACATCAGGCCTCTTCCTCTTCGGGGGCTCTGCCAAGGTCGTCGTCAACCATCACACGCAACGAATACCACACGGCAAAGGCACTGGCTGCCGCCCAGGGTGCCGCAATACCCCAGAACACCCAGGAGGGTATGCCCATGATCGTAGCAGTCTCAGCGCCGGCACCGTAGCCATGCAGATAGCTCATTGGCACGGACCACAGCAACACCACGACCCAGACGCCGAAAATGATCTTCGCCTCTTTGCGTGTGTTGAGGAACGTGGCATCCCAGACTGGATCGAAATCCCGCATGGGATCGACATCCCGCATGGGATCGGAATCCCGCATGGGATCGGAATCCCGCATGGGATCGGAATCGACGGGATCCTCCCCGGCAGGGCTGGTTCCGGATTCAGAGTGAAACATGGTGATGGTTCCGGTGTGTATGGTGGAGCAATTTCGCCCCAAGCTGACGGGCCAGGCTGCCTCTGTCAACCCGATCTGCGCGCGAGAAACAGCAATGGTACGATCCGTCACCCCGGGTTCACCCGCTGCTGCCTGCTGTTGCCGGCGGCGTTTCCTCTCGACGAGCGCTGTCCGAACCCGCTTCGTACGACCGTCGTCGCACCGTTCCGGGTCGCGGCACAATCCCCGGCGCCCTTGGGTACGCCGGTCTCGAGCGGCGTCTATCTGGTGCGCCTGAAAACGGCGGCTCTGACGCTGTCGCGCAAGCTGCGCCACCTGCAGCAGCGCGAACCTTCAGCGGCCCTTGCGCAGCGCATCGAGCAGGCTGGCGCGAATCGTTTCCAACTGGTCGTAGTTAACGATCTTGGCGCCCTCCGTATCAACGACGTAGAACGCGTCACTGGCGCGATCCACAACGGTATTGATGATTGCCATGTGAATATCCAGGCCCTGCTCGCCGAGTCCGTGGGTCAGATGATAGAGCAGGCCGACAGCGTTCTGAGCGTTGACGTCGATCACGGTGTAGCGGTCTGACACCTTGTTTTCGAAGACCACCTCGGGCTCACGGATTGGCAGTTCGGCCCGTCGCCCCCAGTTGGCGCTGTACTTGGCGAACAGCGAGTCGACTTCCACGGTGCCGGCAATCACATCTCGCAGCGTGCCCAGGACGCGCTCCTTCTTCCAGTCGGGCAACGTTGGCCTGCCATCGATATCGGTCACCTGGAACGTGTCGATGACGACGTCGTCGTCCCGGGTCTGGACGTCGGCGTGCAGAATGTCGATGTCATTCACCGCCAGAACGCCGCAGATCTTCGCCAGCAGATGCAGCTGGTCATGGGTGCCGACCACGAGCTCGGTCCGATCCGCGTGCTCGACGAACTCCAGCTCGATGCCGCCGCCGGCGACCAGGCGAGCAACGAAACTCAGATGACGTGCCACCTGGTTCAGATCATACGCCACCAGATAACGCGGCGGCAGTTGGCGCACATGCTCTTCGAAGGCTGCCACCTGTTGTGGCGGCCAGGCCCCTTGCATGGCCTTCAGGTGGCCATCAGCGATCTGCCGGGCCCGCTGCCGGTCTTCCATCGTCTTGAGCCCTGATGCCAGCTGCTCCCTGGTTTTGTGGTACAGATCCCACAGCAGGGCGCCCTGCCACTCCGACCAGGCATCGGCGGCTACCGCTGACAGGTCACCGTAGGACAACAGGTAGAGAGCTTTCAGCCACTCGGGATTGGCGAAACGCTCGGCAAAATCCGCGATCATCTTGTAGTCGTCGAGATCGCGTCGCTGGGAGATGATGACCATATCCTGATGATTCTTGATCAGAAACAGCACAAAACGGGTGTCGTAGTCGTTGAGGCCGAGCCGCGCGCACAGGGCACCGCCCATCTGTATGCCCTCACTGATGTGCTCCGAGCGGCGCGACTTGCCGACATCGTGCAGCAACATCCCGAGAAACAACAACTCCCGGCGCTCCAGTGATTCATAGATCTGCCGCATGGTGCTGGACGGATTGGCCCGGTGCAGGCCTTCCAGCTTCTCCAGACCTACGAGGATGTGTTCGTCGACGGTGTAGACGTGATAGATGTCATACTGGACGAGGCAGGTTGTTTCACCGAACTCCGGCAGATAGGCGCCCAGCACCCCCAGTTCATGCATGGCCCGCAGGGTGCCAGCAGCACGCTGCTTGCGGGACAGAATGCGCAGGAAGAGATCGCGTGCCTCAGGACTGTGACGAGTGTCGTCGTCGATGAACTGCGCGCCCTGGCGCACCAGCCGTGCCGCCGGTTCGCTGAAGACCAGCCTCTTGGCCTGACAAAGGACGAAGACCCGTAGCAGGCGCAGGGGGTCTTCAGCCAACCAGGAGATGCCACCCGGCAGTTCGATCTCGTTATCGATGGCAACGACACCCGGCTCCAGCAGCAAACGCCGACCTGTCTTGGGGCGCGACATCAGTCGTTCGAATCCCAGACGCACGGCGTGGAATATGGCACTGGCATGCAGGTAGTAATCGCGCAGAAAGGACTCGACAGCCAGTTCACGACCACGATCCGCGCCCGTGCGGTCGGTGGTACCGACACGGGGTCCGTGCCCCTCTCTGGTGGGATGGCCGTCACTGCCATCGACGCGGCGGTCGGCGTATCCCAGGATCTGCGCTACCTGCGGTTTGCTCTCGTTCTCCAGGACATCATTCTTCCGCCCTGTGCTGAAGTGCAGGTCGTGACGCACGCGCCAGAGAAACTCGCGGCCCGCACACAGAGACTCGAGATCTTCGCTGTCGAGGTACTGCGCGAAAGCCGCTTCGATGTTGCTGCGACGCAGGTGGCACTTGAGACCCCATTCCAGCAGGTGGATCTCGCGCAACCCGCCGGGTGATTCCTTGACATTCGGCTCGAGCAGTTGCACCGATCCGGCATGGGAGCCACGCGACAGATGCAGTTTGTGCAGACGGGCAGCGGCCGCACGCGGCAGGTTCTTCAGCAGGCGGGTCTGAAATTCCACAAACAACTCCGCGTCCCCCGCCAGCAGGCGCCCGTCGAGCATGGCCGTACACGACTCAAGATCATCACGGGCCATCTTCGATGACTCCGACAGCGTGCGGCTGCTGTGCCCGATATCGAAGCCAACGTCCCACAATGGGTGCAGGACGCCGCTGATGAACTCCGGCGTCTTGTCAGCTTCGCGGGCGAACAGAAAGAGCAGATCAACGTCGGAGCGTGGTGCCATACGCTGCCGCCCGTAGCCCCCCAGAGCCAGCAGTGCATGTCGCCCCCTGGCCAGGCTGGCGGCGCTGGCATACGCGTCAACGACGATCGTGTCCGTCATGTCGGCGATGGCACGCGCCGTCTCCAGCCCTCCCGCTCCTGCCGTGTGCGCCTGGTGCAGTTGCTCCATGCGCCGCCGGTGGAAGTGCCGCCGGGCCTGTGCTTCGCCGCTGTGTCGCAGTTCTTCCTGCAGTTCGTCGGCCGTCACCGCCGCTGCGTCTTTCTGGCTACTTTCTTCGCAGATTTCTTCTGCACGGGGGGTTTTTGCGCCGGTATCTCCTGCGCCAACTTTTTCTTTTCAGGCTTCTTCTTCGTGCTCACTGGTTTGCGCGCTCGCCGACCCGCCAGGGCTACTGCGAGAGCGTCATCGAAGTCGTCCACGAGAGTGAATTTCATCGATTTGCGGATCTCCGCGGGTACATCCTCCAGGTCCTTCTCATTGCGGCGTGGCAACAGCACGGTGCGAATGCCAGCTCGTTGCGCAGCCAGCACCTTGTCACGTATGCCACCCACAGGCAATACGCGACCCCGCAAGGTGATCTCGCCCGTCATCGCCACGTCACGGCGCACCGCCTGCCCGGTGAACATGGAGGTCAGAGCCACGGCCAGGGCGACACCCGCCGAAGGCCCCTCCTTTGGTGTGGCACCTGCAGGCACATGCAGATGGATGTCGGACTCATCGATATCGGCCGCCTTGATGCCCAGTTCCTCCGCACGGGACTTGAGATAGCTCAGGGCGGTCTGCGCTGATTCCTGCATGACCTCACCGAGCTGACCGGTAAGAATCAGATTCTTCTTGCCGCGCATGCGGGTCGCCTCGATAAAGAGGATCTCGCCGCCCGCGGCAGTTGCCGCCAGTCCCGTGGCGACCCCCACCTCGTCGCCGCGCTCGGCGATCTCGGAGTAGAACTGAGCCTGACCAAGAAACTCGCCCAGGCGCTCCGGGGTGATGATGATGCCACCCTTCCGGCCCTCGACGAACTGCCGTGCCGACTTGCGGCACAGGGCCCCGAGTTCACGCTCGAGATTGCGCACGCCTGCCTCCCGCGTGTAATCCTCGATCAGGCGGGCGATCACCTTGTCCGTCATGCGCATCTTTCTGGGTGACAAGCCATGCTCGGTGAGTTGCCGTGGCAGCAGATGTCGACGGGAAATCTGCACCTTCTCGTGAGGCGTGTAGCCGGGAATGGCGATCTCCTCCATACGGTCACGCAATGCGGGAGGGATCGTGTGCAGCACATTGGCTGTGGTAATGAACATCGACCTCGACAGATCAAAGGGCAGGTCGAGATAGTGATCCTCGAAGGTCGAATTCTGCTCCGGATCCAGCACCTCCAGCAGCGCCGCCGATGGATCGCCGCGGAAGTCGGCGCCGACCTTGTCGATCTCGTCGAGCATGAACACAGGGTTGTTGGAACCGGCTTTCTTCAGGCCCTGAATGATGCGCCCCGGAAGGGCGCCGACGTAGGTGCGGCGATGTCCGCGAATCTCCGCTTCATCGTGCACGCCTCCCAGCGAAATCCGGGTGAACTGACGTCCCATGGCCCGGGCAATCGACCGCCCCAGAGACGTCTTGCCAACACCGGGGGGACCCACGAAGCAGAGAATGGGCCCCTTGGTCTCCTTCTTCAGGCGCCGCACGGCCAGATACTCGAGAATGCGCTCCTTCACCTTGTCGAGGCCGAAGTGATCCTCGTCGAGGATCTGTTTGGCCTGCTTCAGGTCGAGGTGGTCCTCCGTCGATTGCTGCCAGGGCAGATCCAGCAGCCAGTCGACATAGGTGCGCGCCACCGAGTATTCCGGTGACGACGGCATCATCTGTTCCAGGCGGCCGAGTTCGCGTTGCACCGCCTCGGCTGCCTCGGGTGACAGGCCCACCTCTTCAGCGCGCCCACGAAGATCGTCGACATCGGCGCTGGACGGATCCGAGCCGGACAGTTCCTTTTGTATCTGCCGCAGCTGTTCGCGCAGGTAGTGCTCGCGCTGCGTCTTGCCGAGCCGCTCCTGTACCTGCAGCTGGATGCTGGCGCCGACTTCCAGGATCTCCTGCTCGCGTGCCAGCACGCCGGCGATGTACTCGAGTCGCTTGGCAATATCGACCTCGGCCAGCACCGCCTGCTTCTCTTCCAGGGGTGGATCCAGGTAAAACGCCACGAGGTCCGCCAGGCGGCCCGGGTGCTCGATATTGACGGCGACCACCTTCAGTTCTTCCGGCAACTGCGCCGACAGATCAACGACCGCCTGGAACTGACTGTTGACGCTGCGCATGAGTCCCTGCACGGCCGTGGAACTCTCGTCGCCGACGTCATCCAGCTGGCGCACGCGACCGCGCATGAAGGGCTCCGTCGACTCGAGCCCTTCCAACTGGCCACGTTCCAGGCCCTGGATGATGAAGCGGATCGAACCGTCAGGCAGCCGCCAGATGCGGTGGATCTTGGCGATGGTACCGACGGGATACAGGTCATCTAGGCCCGGATCCTCCACATCGGCCCGTCGCTGCGTGAAGATGGCGATGGGGGTGTTCGCCTCGGCTGCCGTTTCCAACGCCTTGAGGGAACGCTCCCGGCCAGCCGTGAGCTGGTTGGGCATGTGCGGGTAGACGACCGTGTTGCGCAAGGGCAGCACGGCCATCAGCGGCACTTCGTCGTTGAGTACAACGATGTCTGTTGGTGTATCTGGTGTGTCTGTCACGAGATCCCCTTTTCTCATCCGAGGCTACACTTCCCGTTCAGCAAGTGTCAAGCGGTTTGACATGGCCGCTTGACATCATTACCCGCTGCCGGGGATATTGCCAGCCATGGCACACTCAACCGAAGTACCCCAGGAGTCCGCAGTGCTCGTCGGCGTCATCCTTCAACGGGTACCCACCTGGGAAGGGGAGGCGTCCCTGGATGAACTGGCCCGCCTCGCCGACACGGCGACACTGGCGGTCGTCGACAAGATCCTGGTGAACCGCAAGCGCATCGATCCAACTTTCTACATCGGCAAAGGTAAGGCGGAAGAACTGCGGGATCTGGCCAGCCATTATGGGGCGAACATGATCCTCTTCGACAATGACCTGTCGCCGGCCCAGATGCGCAACCTGGAGAAGCTGACGGAGAAGCGCATCCTCGATCGCAGCGCCATCATTCTCGACATATTTTCGCGCCATGCCAGCACGCGAACCGCGCAGGTGCAGGTCGAACTGGCGCAACTCAACTACCTCATGCCGCGCCTGACAAGACAGTGGAGCCATCTGTCCCGCCAGGCCGGCGGCGGCGCCATTCGCGGCATGGGCGCGGCCGGCGTGCGCGGGCCGGGGGAGACGCAGCTGGAGATCGACCG
>JAQCJA010000203.1 GCA_027593305.1 bacterium | reverse complement strand
CCCGGCTGCAGATAGCCGACAGCACATACCAACCAACAACACCAGGCTGACGCCTGAATTCCGCACGGCCGCCACGCCTGAATGGCGCTCACGAAAGCATCACGCGTCGCCCGTGGATGGGGCGGCATTCCTGTTCCAGTCCTCGCGCAGTTGCAGCAGGGCGGGAAGTATGGTCACGGCCGACACGAAACAGGACCCGAGGCCCAGCAACGAGACGATGCCGATCCAGTACAGGGAGGGGTGGTGGGCGGGAACGAGTCCGGCAAAACCAACCATCGTCGTCAGGGTCGTCGCCATCAGGGCCGTTCCCGTCGTACGCAGCACGAGACGCAATGATCCTGGCCCCCCTTCCTGGTATCTGTGGAAGACGTGCACGGCATTGTCGATGCCCATGCCGATGATTGTGGGAAAGGCGACCATGTTGTAGATGTTCAGTTTGAAATCGAAGATGTACATGAAACCCGTGACCCAGGCCAGTGCAGTCAGCAGGGGCGTCAGAACCAGGATGACGCTGACGACATTGCGCAGATCGATGAGCAGCACAATCGTTACCGCCAACAGGGTCAGGACCACCGCCTTCACAGCATCATCGAGCATCAACTGCAGCATTTCGGCAAAGATGATGTGCGCACTCGACGCGTAGTACGTGTTGCCGTCGGCGGCGTGGATCACTTTGACTTCATCGGCGAAGGCGATCGCGTTGCGGCCATCCCGCAATGGGACGGCTGCGTTGATCTGTACGAAGCTGAGGATCTTCCCTTCCTTGCTGGAAAAACTCTTGGTCATGTCTTCGGGAAGATCCTCCAGGGCCAGCGCACGCATATCGAGGAAGCCGCGGAGGGAGTCGGCTCGGATGCGGTCATCACCGTCCAGCAGGTTTTGGTTGTCGTCGAGTATGTGCCGCAGGTCCGCAATGATTGTCAGTTTTTCGTCCTGAGCGTCCGGCAGAAAGGAGTAGACACTTTTCACCGAACGTATCGTCGAACTGTCGCCACGGGCGGCCATCACACGCTCGATCTCGGCGACGACCTCCATGGCCTGCTGTCGATTCTCGGTGAGGACGATGGCAGGTGATCGCGTCTCCTTCAACTCGTCGGGAATGCTGCCTTTGGGCTCCTCGTCCACCGAATCGGGGCGCAACTGCTTGAAGTCGTACTCGAAGCCGAGTTCATCGAGATGGTAGAGCGAGTAAGCCGTGACCAGAACCCCGAGAATCACCGTCAGATGTGGCACCGGATAGCGACCCCGACGGACAAGGTGTTCGGGAACATTCTTCTGCTTGAGTTTGATCAGGCGCAGGCGTTCGGCGAGAACGATGAAGGCAGGGCAGACGATCAGCATCGCCACCAGGGAAAACATGATGCCCGTGCCGACGATGAAACCGAACTCGCTGAAGCCCTTGAAATCCGAGAACAACAGGGAGAAGAAGGCGACGGCCGTGGTCACTGCTGTCGTCGTCAGGGCGCTGCCCGTCTGACACACCGTTTCGACGAGGGCTGGTTCCGTACTCAGGCCCCGACGTCGAGCCTCTCGATAACGGGCAAAAACGTGGATGCCGAAGTCAATACCAAGGCCGAAGAGAATGGCAAACAGGCAAACGGTGATCTGATTGAGGTTGCCAATCACGGCCCACGTCAGACCGAAGGTCCAGGACAGGCTCATCAACAGGGGCAGGACGATGAACAGTGGTGACAGGACCTGCCTGAAATAGAGTGAGAGGAGAACAATTACACCGAGGAACGCATAAAGAGCGGTCGATTGCAGGTCGCGAACCACAACATTGTACTGGTTCGAGGCGTTCTTGAAGCTGCCGGAGAAACTGACTTCGAGACTCGGGTGGAAACGGGTCGGTCCGATTTCGTCGATGGTCTGACGAATGCCTGACAACAACTTTTGCGTGAACTTCACATCTGTGATCATCCCCGTGGGATAGACCCGCAGGATGACACCATTGCCCTCCTCCGTCAGATAGTAGTCGCGCTCGAATCCAGTGAGCTCCGCGTGGCTGTACTTGGCCTCCAGGTCTGACACGTCAAGGGGGTCCTCCTCATCGTCATCCAAACCAATGTAGAGAGGCGAACGCTTGAGTTTCTCCAGTTCGACCTTGTCATGAACACGCACTTGTACGTCCTGCAGATCCGCCAGATCCATATAGAGCAACCGGTTCCGGCTGAGGAACTCGATCTCCTCTGTACGACCACGGATGACCGAACTCAGCAGGGGATTGTGCTCGAGCGAGTCTGCCAGAACATTCAGAAACTGGATGCCCGCCGTCAGTTCATCACCCGTGACGATGATCATCAATGGGCCAATGCCACCGACACGCTCCTTGATGCGACTGAGCTCGCGAACGCTGATATACTCGTCGGGCAGCAGGTCTGCAGAATCCGCTTTGATCTTCAACTGGGAGGCGAAATACCCAGAGCAGACTGACAGCGACAGAGCCACCAGGATGATGCTCAGGTGGTGATGGAATACATAGTGAACGATGCGCTCGTAGTTGACTCCCATGTGTGGGCCTGCTCAGCCCGCCTCTTCGAGACTTGCCAGTTGCTTGCGCAGACGTTCCAGCAATTCCTCATACGAGTTGCGCGATATGAAGCGCGTCCACGCCCGGCGGTTGCCGTCAACCGTGCCGGCGCCGTCAACGATCAGGTCGAAGATGCGCCATTGGCCGTCCGCCAACGGCCGGTAGAGGGAGTAGGCGATAACCTTGGTCTCCTTCTTCACCGGCACTTCGGCGAGCACGACGGCACGACCATCCTCGGCGATCTCTTCGCCTGTGTAGGAGATCCCACCCTCTCGATGGTAGCGGACGAACATATCCAGGTTCCGGCGTTCGATGATGCCGCGATACACCCGGACAAATTCATCACGTTCCTCGTCCGTTCGTGTCTCCCAGATATCACCGAGTGATTGGCGTGACAGTTCGCGGAAATCAAAGGCCTCGTTGATCAGCGTCCGTACCTGTTCACGCTCGGCCGAACTCAGGCTGTCCGCCGGATCTCGCAGGACCACGGCGCGTACGCGGGCATCATGGTTCTTGAGAAATGCCGTCGGTGACTCATAAGTCTGCGTCTGTGTCTGTGTCGCAGCATCGCTGGCCGTGCCAAAACTGGCGATGGCCAGTAGTACGCCAGCGGAAAGCTGTGTCATTGTCATGGTGTCATCTCCGAACCAGTCGGCGCACCGATGGTGGCCGACTTCGCATGGTCTTTACTCAATTCCGGTCCCGATAGCATGTACAGTAGTCCTCTATACGCCCGGCTTCGAAGGCTTCGCGAGTCCAGACGCGCAGATCGGCGTAGTCGGCCGCTGCCCGTGACTCCGTGGAATTGGCATCCGTCAGCAGCCCCAGGCCCTGGGTGAGATTCTTTGGTCGGCCACCCCAGGTAGCGCCATAGCTCTCCTCAAGGTCGACGGTGGCCTGCAGCCACTGCCCGAGTCGCTGAGCGCCACTTTCAACGACAACGAAGTACGGACGGGCAACGCGGTCACGCCGGCCCGTGGTCCCCTGCGGCAGCGTCGTGCTCCACACATATTTGATATGTCTGGGCATGCCGATCCAGGTTTGCGAGAAGAACACATAGATGCCGGCGGCGCTGTCGTTGGTATGGCCGAAACGCTCATCCCCGCCTGCCGGCAGGCTGTTGGCTCGCCAGCACCAGGTCATGATCGGATACTGGCGTGGGTTCCAGTGGGAGAAACGCAACAGGAGCACGGAGCCACCCGAATCGTGGGCTGCCAGGTAGGTCCTCTTGTTGATGGTGCGTACCTCGTACGGCTTGTTGTGATCCTCGTCACGATCACGCCAGCGCCAGCCGAGAGGCAATTCCCCGTCTTCTGACGCGGAGAAATCCTCCAGCACGACGTAGTCGAGTTGCTGCAACTGGGACTGCAGCACCGCCGGTGAGTAGTGCCCGTTCAATGTTTCCCGATACTGGTCGCGGTAGCTGCGGCTGAGGAGTTGGTCGACGACGGTCAGGTCTTCCACGCGCCAAGTACCATCCTCACGTCGATGCAGTTGGACTGCCACAACCGCCTTGCCTGTGGATTCGCTCTGCAGCACCACAGTGCCGCCCGTGTCGTCGAAGTTTGCCTCGGAAACGGACAGAACGCCGAGGCTGGCCAGACTTCCAGTGAGGTCATCGATCAGCCGCTGGCGCAGGGCCTGCACCACCCGCTCCCGGGCGATGCTGACAAGTCTTCCATACTCGTCGGTATCGAGCTGCTCAGCGAAATCGATCAGGGCCTGGCCGACGTAATCCTGCAGCACTCGGTCGGCGAAGAGGCCAAGATCCAGGGCTTCATCGACAAGGCGCCGTGCCAACTCGGAGGCTGGAATACGGCTCCGAAGTTCGTTGTATTCGGTGACACGTCCCGTCGTCCAGTCGCGTCCGGTAGCGGCGTCATCCGCCGCCGCCGCCGTCACGATGGTCAACGAAACCAGCAGCAGTCGTTGCAGACCGGTCTGCAGGGTCAAGGGGTCTCGTCCCTGCGCAGGGAGGCGCCAATGACGCGCTCGAGTTCGGCGAGAGCGACGTTGTGGCGATATATGGCCCGATAGTAGGTTTCTTCCGATCCGGCCAGTGCCTCGAAGGCGCTGATGAGTTCCTTCACCTGAGATGGGTCGAGCTCAAACTCGTCCCGTGCAAGCTGAACCCATTCCCGCACGAGATTGCGCGACTCAAGAGCGCCCGTGAGCTCTGCTTCGGCCCGGCGGTAGGCGCCATGGGCGGACTCGATTTCCAGACGAATGCCCTGTTGCCCCGAGTGCTGCTGCGCTTCCAGTTGGCGGCGTCTGGCGCGGGCCCGATCGACTTCGGCGTCGAGCATCCCCCACTCAAAGGACTGACGCAGACCGAGGACCACGGCGCCGTTGAACAGGTTGTAGTCATCCTTGACGAAGGGACTGTGCTGATCGGTTCGACCCGGTGCCGACGCAAAGCGCACACCGCCGGCGAGGAATACCTGCGGGAAGTAGGCACTGCGTGCGGCCGCCTCCTGCGCGCTGCGCGCGGCGATGCCGGCGCGCAACTGCTGCCAGTCGGCCCGATGCAGGATCGCCGTCTCGAACAGGATCTCTGCTGAGGGCACATCAGCTTGCACCGGTGTCAGCCAACCTTCGGCCAGAGAGAACGGGGCCTGTTCATCCAATCCCACCTTCCATGCCAGAGCCGACCGTGCGAGGCCGAGTCGGTCGGTGATCTCGCGCTCGCGATCGGACAACTCGATAAGAGCCAGTCGCAATTTGTATGGTGCACTCAGCGGGATGTCGGGATCATCGAAACCGATTTCCGATTCCCACTTCTCAAGTTCGTGCTGCAGACGTTCGGCCAGGGCAGAAAGATCCTGCGCCAGCAGGACACCGTAGTACAGTTCCTTCACCTGCCTGGCGACATCCTGGCGGCTGCCGGCGAGTCCGGCGCGTTCGACGTCGACGCCGGCGCTGGCGGCGGCCCGCAGGTTGGACAACTGCCCAAAGGTGTACAGGGGCTGGATGAACTGCAGTTCGGCACGAACAAAAGGACCCAGGGGACGGACGCCCAGGGTATCGGTAGGCGGGTTGAAGATATCACCCTTCGCATCGGGAACGAGGCCGCCAAAGCTCTCGAGCCGCAGACGTGGAAGTATGCAGGCGGCTCGCGCCTCCTGCAGTTGCGCTTTGGCACCGTCGACGCGTGACCGGGCCACGGCGACATCGGTGTTCTGCTCCCAGGCCCGGTCCACCAGCTGGCTGAGAGAAAACACGGGCGTATCGGCGCCGGCCCTGGTGACGACCAACGGGGCGAGCAGGCAGGTGATACGCAGGAATCGACGCAACAGCATCAGTGAAGGCCTGTCTGCAGGGAGCCGGATCGGGCGGAGGAGACCACCAGATCGCCATCGACCCGATCCGGGCGACCCAAAGCCCGGCTCAGATGTGTGAGCAGCAACCAGCCAAGGCAGATCCAGAAGATCTTGCGCATGCGCTTGACGATACCCAGGGACAAGCCCACCGCCGGGTCGAGGCCCAGGGTCATGAACAGGAAGACCTGTCCACCCTCGAGAACGCCGATATTGGAGGGCATAAAAAAGAACAGGCTGTTGATGATGACGGTCAGCGATGTCAGCAGGAAAGCGATATCGAAATCGACGCTCTGCCCGAGACCGCGCAGAATGATCCACGTCTCGCCGGCGCCAAGCATCCAGCCGCAGGCATGAAAGAAGAGCACGAGGGCGAAGCGCGCCTTGTTCTGTCGATAGAAGGATGAAATGTTGTCGTCGATGCGCACAGCCTTGGCGACCCGTCGCTCGATGAAATCCACGCGGATGCCGAGGCGACGAACGAACCCCAGAAGGGATGAGAACATGTGCCGCTGCTGGCGCCAAAGGCCCAGCAACAGGAGTGCGGCGGCGCCGAACAGGAGCGCCAGACCGATCTGCACCGACATCGGCGCCGACTGCGGCAGGTCCCATTTCAGGATGACCAGGCTCAGGCCCAGAGCCGTGAAGATAAGACCGGTGAACACCTGCGCTGTCTTGTTGATCACCACCGAAGCCAGACCACGGGAAGTCGGTGACTGCTGACGCAACAGATAGGCCTTTACCGGTTCGCCCCCGAGGTTGGCCAGCGGTGTCAGCTGGTTGACAGCATCACCGGCCAGTTTTGCCATGAACAGAGATACCAGCCGCGGCCGGAAAGCGTCGGCGGGAAAGGCAAAGCCCCAGGCGATGGAGTTGGTTACATGCCAACCCAGGGCCAGCAACAGTACCAGCCCGAAGGACCAGCCCATAACCGAAAGATTCTGCAGAATCTCTCCGAGGCCGAGTTTGCCCACGAGGAATCCGAGCAACAGCAATCCCAGGGCGGCCAGCAGCATGCGGATCGTTTTCATGCCTGCGACGTATCCTGCGCCATGGCCGTCACAGGCACAGACTCGATGCCACCCCGCGCGGCTTCACTGGCAACGCGGTGGTGTCCCGCCAGCATCTTGCGCTGCGACATGAGCACGGCGACGACGATGATGTGCAAGCCGCCTACGGTGTAGGCGTAGAGCAACTCGAAGGAGCCCAGCAGACAGCACAGGAAGTGGGCAAAGGAGAAGAAGTCACGCTTGGCGATGAAGGAGTAGCGCTCCAGGATCCGGTAGACACTGTTCTTTTCTGCGGCTGACACGTGGGAGCGAAAGCCAACCAGATAGTTCTGCAGCGAACCGCTGCCGGTCTTCAGGGCGTAGTTGTACATGACACCGAGGGCGACGACCATTGCCCCGATGGCGGAAAAACCGAGATACAGGGCCCATGGCTTGTCCGGGTGCAGATACTGCACGCCGAAGAGAAATGCCGCATATGTCGCCAGGTAGGCGATGTTGTCGGTGATCGTATCGAACCAGGCGCCGAATTTCGATTCACACAGTTTGACCCGCGCAATTTCGCCATCACAGCGGTCGAGAACGGCCGCCATCTGCCAGAACAACCCGGCCAGAGCCAGGCGCCCGTACGGTTCCGGGTGCGATATCAGCCACGCCGTCGTCAATCCCGTTGTCAGCACGAAAAGGATCGTCACCATGTGGGGTGAGATGCCGGTCTCAATCAGAACCTTGCTGATGGGTATCGATATCCGCGCATTGATATGCCTGGATACGGGGCCACTCGTCTGCTTGGTTACCTGGCCAAAGAGCATGGACTTCGCCTGACGCGCCGTCGCGCC
>JAQCJA010000202.1 GCA_027593305.1 bacterium | reverse complement strand
TTTCTTCGACAGGGCTTCGTCGAAGTCGAAACACCGACGGTTGTCGAAGCCCCCGGGCACGAGCCTTTCCTTCAGCCACGGCCCGTGGCAGATGGAGGCTGGTTGATCACGTCGCCCGAGTACCACATGAAGCGACTGTTGGCGAGCGGCTCCGGCCCCCGGATATTCCAAATCTGTCGTTGCTTTCGTGGTGATGAGCATGGGCCTCACCATCGGTCCGAGTTCACCATGGTGGAATGGTACAGGGCCCACGCGGCCTACGACCGAATCATCACGGATGTGGAGCGCCTCGTGGCCAGTACCGCGCGCGCACTCCGCGGCCTTGATGTGGTCCAGGGCCCGGCGGGGCCGGTTGATTTGCACACGCCGTGGCCCAGAATGACGGTCACTGAGGCCTTCCGTCTCTTTGCCGGAGTTGATCTTGCCTCAGCGCAGGACATTCAGGCGTTGTCGAGTCAGGCGCGGGATGCAGGGTGCATAAGCATCGACGAACAGGATGACTGGGAATCGGGCTTTCATAAGCTGCTCGTAGAGCGCGTCGAACCCGGATTGACCGCATTGGGGCGTGGCATTCACCTTTGTCAGTATCCGGTTCAGTTGGCGGCCCTCGCACAACGGGAACCTGACGACGCCACCGTGGCCCAGCGTTTTGAGTCGTACGCACGGGGACTGGAGTTGGCCAATGGATTCGGCGAGCTCACGGATCCGCGTGAGCAACGTCGGCGTTTCCGCGACGAACGCCTGATACGGTGTTCTCATGGGCTTTCGCCGCTGCCGGTGGACGAACCCTTTCTGCGGGATCTGGAGGGTATGCCACCGGCCTCCGGCGTTGCACTGGGGCTGGATCGGCTGCTCATGGTGGTTACCTCAGCCGACCATATTGACGATGTTGTCGGGTTCTGAAACACTTATCAGGATGGGAGTCTGAAATTCGCGTGGACGGAACAAACGCTAACAATCCGCTCGAGCCCGACGCCACGGGAACACCAACCATGAGCCGCGTCCTGATCGTCTCTGCCGACCCAGTTACGAGTGCGCAGGTAGGGGCAGCCCTGCCAGATGAGATGTACGATCTCATTTCCGACACCGACGGCGTCCATGCTCTGGCGAAAGCGGCTGGCATCGAGGGTGCGTGCGATCTCATGTTGCTGGACCGCCAACTGGTACTGGATGATGTCTCTCTGTATGAGCGCTTCATTGACCGCGCCCGAAACAGCGAAGTCCCCTTGCTCATCATCGGGCCTGCAACCGCCCCACACGAGTGGGCCCGGCTGCTGCACGAGGGAGCCAGCGCCTACATCACGACACCCATCGATGCGGATGCCCTCCGCGCTCAAGTTGCCGTCTTCATGCGCGCAAAAGAACGCCACGACCAACTTCGCGCCCAGGCGGTTATTGACGAACTCACCGGGGCGTACAACAGGCGCTACCTGGATGAGCAACTGGCGGCACGCCTTGCCGAGGCACTGCGCTATGGCGCGGCCTTCTCAATCGGCCTTGTAGATATCGATCATTTCAAGAACGTAAATGATACGCATGGTCACCAGGTGGGTGATCTGGTACTGGCGGAGACGGCCGGTATCATTCGGCACCAGATGCGCAAAGAGGACCTTCTCGCAAGATATGGGGGCGAAGAGTTCGCCCTCATGTTACCACATACGGACCGCCTCGGTGCTGCCATACTGGCCGAACGTATCCGCGAAGCCATCGCTGAGCATGCCTTTGTTGTCCCGTCCGCGACCATATCGATCACCATCAGCATGGGTCTTGCGTCGTTTCCGCTCGATGAGGTCGGAAACGACGCCGAACTGCTGAGGGTTGCTGACACACGCCTGTACGAAGCCAAACGCGGGGGCCGCAACCAGACGGTCTTCGAGTAAACATCCATCAAAGGTGGGGCCAGAAAAGGCCTCACCAGGTTGTGCTTCGGAGTTGTTGGGTTGTGGTACGGAAACTGCAGTTCCGGCGGCCGCGAGATCAGGGCCGCGAGATCAGGGCCGACGACTCAGGTGCTGGGTTTGCCCAGAGGTGCCGCAGATTCCAGCACGTCATCGATCAAACCGAATTCCAGAGCCTCATCGGGGGAGAGGAAATAGCTGCGATCGGTAACCGAGTTGATCGCGTCAGCGTCCTTGCCGGTGTGCGTCACAAGAACCTGCGTCAGCCGTCGACGCCATTCCATGATTTCCCGCGCATGAATCGCCACATCGGACGCCTGTCCGCCAATCCCACCCCAGGGCTGGTGCAGCATGATACGTGAATGAGGCAGGGCGTGCCTCTTGCCCCGCGTGCCCCCGGCCAGCAGAATCGCGGACATGCTGTACGCCTGCCCGATGCACAGGGTCGCAACATCGCAAGGGATGTGCTGCATCGTGTCATAGATCGCCAGCCCTGCCGTAATAAGGCCCCCTGGGCTGTTGATGTAGAGCGATACGTCCTTCTTGGGATCCTCGGAAGCGAGGAACAGCAACTGCGCGATGATAAGGTTGGCCTCGGAGTCATCGACAACAGAGCCAACGAACACAATGCGTTCCTTCAGCAGTCGCGAGAAAATATCATAGGCCCGCTCTCCGCGACCTGTCTGCTCGATAACCATTGGTACGATAGCCATGATTTTTAGGATAAACTCCGCTGCGATCACTGTCAACGCATGGGCGGGGATGCCACTGCTTTGACACCTTCTCCGAGGGCCGTTACATTGCCGCCGTCTCGCAGCCCTGTATTGCCATGAGCGGAATCTCTCCTGCAACATCCGTTATCGACGTCGGTGTCCTGGGTAGCATCAACGAGGATACCATCGAACAAGCGGATGGTCGCATCGACCACGGTCTCGGTGGCGTCTTGTTTACCGCGTGTGCCCTTGGTTATCTGGGTGCTGGTTCGGTGCGGGTCTGGCTTCTGGCAAAAGCTCACGATGGGCTTGTTCCTCGCCTTCGCGAGCGTCTGTCTCAGGTTCCCGGACTGCGACTTGATGGCCTGATCGGGATTCCTCAGCCCGGGTATCGCTGCCACATTACCTACGGTGCCAATGGCGAGAAGTCGGAAGTGCTCCATGGTGGCGTTGAACCCCTGACCCCTGCTGAACTGGCGCCGTTTCTGCCTCGTCTGCAGGCGCTTGTGGTGAATTTCATCACCGGATTTGAGATCACCAGCAACGACCTGGCGACGGTGCGTAGAAGTGTAAATGGTCCAGTGTTCATGGACCTCCACAGCCTGACGCTGGGCCGGGAGGCCGATGGCACCCGCTTTCCCGACCCCTCAGTAGACGTGACCCAATGGTTGGCAGCGGCAGATGTCGTGCAGATGAATGAGGCAGAAGCGCGCATTCTTGGTGCACCAGTCGAGACCGTCGGCTCAGGCAACTGCTGCGCGTCGTCCCTGCTGACGTGGGCGGAAGGGCTTCTGGATCATGGGCCACGAGCGATTGTCATAACCCGCGGGGCAGCCGGTTCGGTTGCCGCGTGGAGGAACGAAGAAGGAGTTATTGTCCATGAACGTCAGCCGGCCCATCGAGTGAATTGTGTCGAAATCCTCGACACAACAGGCTGTGGCGACGTGTTTCTTGCAGCAATGACGGCAGCGCAGGTGCAGGGCCTGGGACTGTCGACTGCAATGGAACGAGCCAACCGCGCTGCAGCATGCAACTGCCAGATCAGCGGCATAGATGAGCTTAACCGCCTGCCCTTGAAATGAGAGGGTGGGAGTCAGACATCCGAAGGATCGACGCACATGCCACAACAGTTCGATTTTCCAAAAAATCCGCTCCAGCAATTGCGTTTCAATCCGCGCACTGCGTACCTCGTCCTGGGGGCACTCGGCATTCTCTGGATCCTGTCCGGCATCTACACGGTCGATCCCGATGAAAAGGCGGTCGTTCTGCGGTTCGGCAAATTGCAGGACGTCGTCGAACCCGGCCTGCACTATCACATGCCTTCGCCGATCGAGATGGTCATTATTCGCTCCGTCACCAAGGTCTACCGCGAGGAAATCGGCTTCCAGACGATCGATCCTGGCCCTCCGGCTCGCTACCGGTCGCGGCCGAATGAATCGCTCATGCTCACGGGGGACGAGAACATCGTCAACGTGGAGATGGTTGTTCAGTACCGAGTCAGCAGCGTCACCGATGCCCTGTTCAAGGTCCGCGGCCTCGGCACTTTTGAGGGCAATGGGGAGGGGCTGATTCATGACGCCTGCGAGGCGGCTCTGCGTCAGGTCGTGGGTCGCCACGGCATTGATGAGGTCCTCACCGAAGGCAAGTTGATGGTGCAGACACAGATCCAGGAGAAGCTCCAGGAACTGTTCAATCTCTATCAATGCGGACTCACCGTGGAAACGGTGCAACTGCTGAAAGTGGGCCCGCCCGAGCAGGTGGATGCAGCCTTCAAGGATGTCGCCAGCGCCAAGGAGGACAGGGAGCGACTGGTGAACGAGGCGCGCGGGTACCAGAACGATGTGATCCCCAAGGCTCGCGGAGAAGCCGAGCGGATGCTGAAGGAAGCTGAGGCCTACACCGTGGAGCGCGTGCGCCGCGCCCGGGGCGACGCGGATCGTTTTGGCGCAGTGTATGCAGAGTACATCAAGGCTCCTGAAGTGACGGAGCGGCGACTTTACATCGAAACCATGGAACGGGTTTTACCCAGGTTTCAGAAGTACATCATCGACGCCGATGGCAAGGGCGTCGTCAACCTCATAAACCTCGAGCGCCTCATGGCGCCGGCTCGTTAAGGGGGGAGACAGACCATGCGAACCGCCATCGGTATCGTTGCAGCCATCGTCCTGTCCATTTTCGCGGCCAACCTCGTGCTGTTCACCGTGAACGAGGTCGAGCAGGTTGTCATCACCCAGTTCGGTGACCCCAAAGTGGTCATCACCGAGCCAGGCCTGTATTACAAGCTTCCCGACCCCATTCAGAAGATCACAGTTTTCGACAAACGTCTGCTGGATTACGACAGCGATGCGGATCCGATTTACACCAAGGACAAGAAGATTCTCCTGCTCGACAACTACGCCCGCTGGCGTATCGCCGACGCCCTGTTGTTCATGCAGGCCCTGCGGACGGAGGACGAAGCTCTGGCGCGCCTCGACGACATCATCTTCTCCGAACTGCGCAAGGAATTGGGCCAACACGAATTGTCCGAAGTCATTGCAACGAATCGCGATGCCATCATGGACACGGTCGCCATGCGTGCAGCAGATGCGGCCCGCGTCTATGGCCTGGAGATCATCGATGTGCGTGTGAAGCGCGCCGATCTGCCCCCGGAGAACGAGGCGGCTGTCTACAATCGCATGCGCGCAGAACGTGCCCGGGAGGCCAAGGCCTACCGCTCTGAAGGAGAAGAGCAGGCGTTGAAGATCCGGGCCGAAACAGACCTGGAATCCACCAGCATTCGGGCCAGGGCCTATGAAGAGGCGCAGGGTACACGCGGAAAGGGAGATGCAGAAGCCCTGGGTATCTACGCAGCGGCGTACCGGAATGCCGCCGACTTCTACGAGTTCACGCGTACCCTCGAAGCCTATGAGACCTCCCTCGACGAGAAGACGATCCTGGTACAGCCCGCCGATACCGACTTCTTTCGTTTCCTGAAAGGTCGGTAAACCAGGCCGGATCAGAGAGGCAACACATGCGGGTCGCCGTTACAGGCAATATGGGCAGCGGCAAATCAACTCTTGCCCGCATGCTGCAGGAACTGGGTGCAAGCCTCGTTGACGCAGATGCGCTGGCTCGCCGGGTTGTCGAAGAGGATCCCGAGGTACGGCGTGACCTGGTCGCCGCCTTCGGCAGTGACCTGATTGACACCAATGGCGCACTTGATCGACGCGCACTGGCCCGCCGAGCCCTGACGGGCACCGGCGGGCGGCGCCAACTTGAGGGTATCATTCGTCCGCGCCTGGAGCCGATCCTGGCGGCAGAGCTGGCCCACGCCGAAACTGTCAGCGCCATCGCTGTGTTCGACGCGCCTCTGGTATTTGAGTGGGGTATCCAACACTGGTTCGAGCGTGTCTTCGTCGTCAGTACTGAGGCGGACACTGCAGCATCGCGGGTCGCTGACAGCCGAGGCCTGGGCACAGATGAGGTTCATGAACGTCGCGCGGCACAAACCAGGATTCATGAATACGCGGGGGATGTGGAGTTCGTGGACAACAATGGCACCCTCTTGGAACTTCGCTCGAGGGCCGAGGAAATCTGGTCGGACCTGCGTCGGACTTTGTCTTGCGGGAGGGCAGAAAGAGAATGACTGAAGGCCCTCGCTCCACGCCCTTGCGCGCGCTGCACCAGCTTGCGGGCGCTCGCCTCGTGGACTTCGCCGGCTGGGAACTGCCCGTCCAGTTTGCTGGCATCCAGGTCGAACACCGAATCGTTCGTGAAAGTGTTGGTCTCTTTGATGTGAGCCACATGGGGCGTGTTTCGGTGCGCGGTGCAGGAGCTGCCACGTTCCTCGACCGACTGTTGCCCTATGACATCCAGCGGCTGACGACAGGGCGCATGGCCTATACGGTCCTGTGCAATGATGCCGGGGGAGCCGTCGACGATCTCGCCGTATATCATCTTGCTGCCGACCACTACCTGCTTGTCATCAATGCGGCGCGGTCTGTCGTGGATCTGGCGTGGATCCGCTCCCATCAACTGCGCACAGCCGTGCCGGATGTCACCATCATCGAGAGCGTCGGCGAAGCGATGATTGCTGTGCAGGGACCTGACGCCGAGGCACTGGTTGCTGGCGCAGTCTCCCCGGAGACGCGGGACCTGGGTTTTTTTTGCTGTCTGCGGACCACATCCGCCTATGGCGACTTGCTGGTAAGTCGCAGTGGCTACACGGGTGAGGACGGTTTCGAAATCATCTGCCCGGCGCAGACGGTGGCGGATCTGTGGACCAACCTGTGTGCAGGTGGCGGGCGGCCCGCTGGACTTGCGGCACGAGACACACTTCGACTCGAAGCTGGCTTGTGCCTGTATGGAAACGAACTGAGCGAACAGACGACGCCCCTTGAAGCGGGCCTCGGGTGGACCCTGGCCCTCGACAAAGGCACAGAGTTTCCCGGGAGAGATGCCCTGCGCCACCAGCGGCAAGCCGGTGTGGAGCGACGCCTGGTTGGGTTGCGGTTGCTGGCGAAGGGCATCCCGCGGGCCCATCAGATCGTGCAGAAGGAGGGGCGGGCCGTGGGCGAGGTGACCAGCGGGACGCATTCCCCGGTACTCAATCACGGAATTGCCATGGCCTACGTTGAGACAGGCCTCGCCGAGGCGGGGCAACAGCTTGAGATCTCCTCTCGCGGACGCAGTCTTGCCGCAGAAGTTGTCGCCCTGCCTTTTGTACCGTCACGGGCGAAGCGACGCGGCAAGAAGAAGACCTCGGAAGAAGGAGGAACCAGGACTTGACCACACAGGCGCGTATCGCACCGGGGGATCAGTTCTCCCAACGTCATATCGGCCCCCGTGAGGCCGATGTCGACACCATGCTGCGGACCCTCGGCCTGGGTAGCATCGACGAATTGGTGGACAAGGCTGTTCCGGCTGCCATCCGGACGCAGCGTCCTCTGGATCTGCCGGAGGCCGTTACGGAGTACGAGTTGCTGGGGATGATGCGCCACATGGCGGCTGAAAACGGGGCATGGCGCTCCTTTATCGGTATGGGGTATCACGGCTGCATTACGCCTCCAGTGATCCAGCGGAATGTGTTGGAAAACCCGGCTTGGT
>JAQCJA010000201.1 GCA_027593305.1 bacterium | reverse complement strand
CCAGTAGAGATTGAGGCTGCGGACCTTGTCCACCAGCCTCTGTGTAAGGGCCACGTCGAAGCGGCAGTGGCAATCGACGAGCAGCTCGATGTCGCCACCGATGGCTTCGCGTGTCGCCTGCAATCGGGCGACGCCCTGATCGAGGCCGGACTCGACGCCATCGCGGTCTGCCAGGCCGCCACGGACCTCATCGAAGGGTGTGCACTTTACCGCACGGAAACCGGCCTTCACAGCCGCCGCCGCCTGCCGGGCGAAACCCTCGGACGATCGATCCGTGGTGCCGCGATTGAGATTGGCGTAACAGCGAATGCGCTCTCGACGACGGCCACCCAGCAGGCGCCATACCGGCACATCGAGAGCCTTGCCGGCAATATCCCACAAGGCCTGATCGATGGCGCTTACGGCGGTCGCTCCGACGCGTCCCGACTTGCCGGAGAAGACGTCACCCCCGCCACCCACCATGTGACCCCAGATCACCTCGGGCTGGGTCGGATCCTGGCCCTCGATCTGCTGGCCCAGTTGCTGCAGAGCTGCCTGCACAAGCGGGTCATTGCCGCTCTGGCTGGCCTCCCCCACACCGGTGATGCCGGCATCGGTATCCACGAGCACGAAAAGCCAGTGCCCGCGGTGACTGGCGGCGACATCGACGATACGCAGTCCCGTGATCTTCATCGATCCGCCCGCATGCCGCTAGCCCTCGTCCATATCGATGACTGCTCCCAGATCGACGAGATCGCTGAAGAAAGCGGGGTACGACTTGCCCACGGTTTCAGCATCGCGTACGACGACGCCACGACGGCTGCGCAAACCCATCAGGGCCTGCATCTGCGCCACGCGATGGTCGTCGTGGGTTGCCGCCTCGTGTCCTCCTTCGTACCCCTCAGGACGTCCGCGCACGATGATGGCGTCCTGTTCTTCATGGCAGTCGACGCCGAAGCGACGCAATTCGGCGACGGGGACCGTGATGCGATCACATTCCTTGTAGCGCAGGTTGCCGATGCCGTAGAACCGGCTCGTGCCCTCGGCATGTGCCGCCAGGGGCAGCATGGCAAGGACGGCGTCCGTCGCCTGGTCACCATCGAAATCCATGCCGCGCAGGCCTCTGTGGCCCCGCAGTTCGACACATTGCCCATCCCAGGAGACATCGACACCCATGTCGCGCAGCAGTCCCAGAACCGCACGCTCGCCCTGACAATCGTCACGCAGCCGCTCGACGATGATGCCGCTGTTGGTCAGAGCCCCCGCCGCAAGGACCCCCGCCGAGGAGGGCCAGTCGCCATTGACGGAGTATTCGCGAGGGCTGTACGACTGTCCGCCAGCAATGCCGAAGGACATCAGATCCTCGGCGGCGTCGACGACGATCCCCGCCTCGCGCATCACCTCCAGGGTTGTATGTACCAGCGGTCGCGACAGCAGTTCATCGATGACTTCGATGTGGATGTCCTGGCCAACCAGCGGCGCCAGGAACAGCAACGAACTGAGAAACTGGGAGGATCGGCTGCCACTGATCCGGACGGTACCGCCGTGCAGGCGGCCGCCACGGATCGTCGCCGGCAGGCGGCCGTCGGCTGACTCCACCCTGGCGCCCAACTGCTGCAGGCCGGCAAACAGTTCATCGTGTGGTCGCTGCCCGAGAGACGCAGGAAACGGTGTCTCAAAGCGAATGTTCGGGAGCAGTGCGCCGACACCCATCAGCAGGCGCGCTACGGCCCCGGCATTGCCCACATTGAGGACCCCTGGATGGGCGGGATTGGCACCAAATCCGCGCACGCGCAACCGCCGCCCGCCGTTGTCATCTGCCTCTTCGCGAATCTCAGCGCCCAAATCGACGAGACAGCGTTGCAGTACGTCGGCATCCTGTGACTGTGCCGGATGATGCACGATGCTGTCACCGTCCGCCAGAGCGGCGACGAGCAGATATCGTGTCGTGTAATTTTTCGACGATGGCGGGTTCAACCTGCCATGGAGAGCCTCGGTGTATTGGACCCGTGCCTTCATCTAGAAGTTACCTGTGCGTGACTCATACTTTGTTGGCTTGCCATGACTGGTACCGCCGATCTGCACCCAGTGGGCCATCCAGTCGATGACATCGTCGATCGATGTCTCCGGTGCACCAAGATGCGCCACAAGCACCGCTGTGTCGCCGAGCAGGGCCGACTCGGCCTCTTGCCCGACGAACACGGGCTCACGTCCCAGAATGGCTCCGATGCGCTCGGCGATGACGCGCACGGCAAGCACGTGTTCACCCGTCATGTTGAACGTGCTCACGGGATTCGTGCACAGTGGGAAGGAGCGGGCTAAGTAGGCGTTGGCATCTCCCTGCCAGATCTGATTTACGTGACCCATCGAAAGATCGATGGCCTCACCGGCGTGTACGCGCCAGGCGATGTCGTGGATGATGCCATAACGCAGTTCGGTGGCATAGAAGAGACGCATCGTGCACAGCCGCGCACCGGTCGCCTGCGCGGCATACGCCGCCAGCCGTTCGCCACCCAGGCGTGACTGGGCGTACTCGCCCACCGGTTCGGTGGCATCCCCCTCGGATGCACCTGCCCCCAATACCGGCGTGAAGGCATAGACATTGCCTGAACTCACATACGAGATCTGCGCGTCGCGATAGCGTTCCACGGCTTGAAACGGTAACAGGCTGTTCATGGCCCAGGTCATGGATGGATTGCCGGTGGCGCCAAACTTGAAACCCGCCAGGAGAAATACATGCGCCGCATCCGGCAACCCCGCAAGGGCTCCCGCAGCGAGCAGGTCTGCCTGGATGGTCGTCACACCGATGCCGTCGAGATAGGCCCGGCCCTGCGGATCCGAGAACCGCGCCACTCCGATCACCCGCCGGCCCGCTTTGGTGCCGCCGGCACGTACGAGCAGTTCTGCCAGAGTGGGGCCCATCTTGCCACCGACACCCAGGATGACGACATCCCCCTCGTACCGAGAGACAGCCTCACACACTGCGGCGGACGGACGCGTCATGTATTGGATGAGTTGCCTGTCGGTTTCAGGCACTACCGTCGCCATGCCTCTTCCTTCGGAAGATCTTCGTTCTGGGGGGCATCCGTTTGTGGCACATCTCTTTGTGGCACCCTTGCGTTGTGACTCTGTGAAGGGCCCTCTATGTTAACCGTCACCGAGCCCGGGGTCGAGCCTTGAGACGCATCGACTGGTTCCTCCTTCCCCTCGAGTTGTGGAGTACAACACCCGCCCATGATCAGCCATGACTGACCCCCTGGGGAAGGCATCCTCGCCCAAGTCCCTCGATCTGTTTGAAGCGGGGCGGCGCAATGCCGGCGACCAGCCACTGGCGGCGCGCCTGCGGCCGCGGGTGCTGGACGAGTTCGTTGGCCAGGATCACATCCTCGGCCGGGGTCGCCTGCTGCGGCGAGCCATCCAGGCGGACCAGTTGTCATCGCTGATTTTCTACGGCCCCCCTGGTACCGGCAAGACGACGCTCGCCCTCGTCATCGCCAATACAACCAAATCTCATTTCATCACCATCAACGCCGTGCTTGCCGGCATTGCCGACATCCGCACAGCGGTCAAGGAGGCCAAGGAGCGCCACGACCTTTACGGTCATCGAACGATTCTATTCATCGATGAGGTGCATCGCTTCAACAAGGCTCAGCAGGATGCCCTGCTGCCCTGGGTGGAGAATGGCACGGTGATCCTCATTGGGGCAACCACCGAGAACCCCTTCTTCTCCGTCAATCGCCCGCTGGTGTCGCGCAGTCGGATCTTCCAGTTGCAGGACCTGGAAGCGAAGGACCTGCGCCGGATCGTGCAGCAGGCGCTGACCGACAGCCGTGGGTACGGGGGCCGTCCGGTACAGCTCGACGAGGATGCCCTCGAGCACCTCGTCGAGGTCTGCAATGGTGACGCCCGGGCCCTGCTCAATGCCATCGAACTGGCCGTCGAGACGACACCCGTCGAGGCGGGCGTCATCCATGTGACGCTCGGCGTGGCGGAGGAGTCCATCCAGCGGCGGGCTGTACTTTACGACAAGGCCGGCGATTATCATTTCGACACCATCTCCGCCTTCATCAAGTCGCTGCGGGGCTCCGACCCGGACGCGACGGTCTACTGGCTGGCGCGCATGGTCTACGCCGGTGAGGACCCGCAATTTCTTCTGCGGCGCATGATCATCTTCGCCAGCGAGGACGTCGGCCTTGCCGATCCCAATGCCCTGGCCGTGGTCACCGCTGCCGCCGGCGCCTTCGACCGGGTCGGCTTGCCGGAAGGCCGGTTCCACCTGGCTCAGGCGGCGTTGTATCTGGCAACGGCACCCAAGAGCAACTCCACCTTCGCCTTCTTTGATGCAATCGCCGCCGTCGAAGCCGAAGGCAAGGGTGAGGTCCCCAACCACCTCAAGGATGCCAGCCGTGATGGCGAGGGCCTGGGCCATGGCGCCAACTATCTCTACCCCCACGCCTATCGCGATCACTGGGTGGCGCAGCAATACCTGCCTGACAGCCTGCATGGCCGGGTGTTCTATGAACCCTCCGACCAAGGGCACGAGCGGGATATCGGGGATCGGGTGCGCCAGCGGCGTGAGTTGCAGCTGGCTGCCGTCGTCGAGGGGGAACGACATCACGAGGAGGCCCTGACACGTTCACCCGATGACCGCAAGCGTGACCAGTGGCTGGTGCGTGCTGCCGGCGAGCTGTCCATGCAGCTGGGGCACGTGCGCAGCCGCATCTTCGCCCCGCTGCAACTGGCGCGCCATCACGTTGTCCTTGATGTGGATGCCGGCTCCGGCCTGCTGACGTGGGAGGCGATTCGACGGGTCCCCGAGGGATCGGTGTGGGCGTTGTGTACGGACCACACGGCTGCCGTAAGTGTTCGGGAACTGGCCTCCAGACACCTCGACGAGTTGGACCGTCCCATCATCATGGAGGGTCCCGTCGCCCGCGTCGGCACGCTCGTCGGACTGCAGCAGGACGGCGAGGTTCGCTTCGACGCCATCGTCGGCCGCAATGTCTTCGCCGATATCGAGGAGCGCACCAGCGCCATCGCCGCCATCGGCGGCCTGCTTGCTGCGGGCGGTATGATCAGTTTTGCCGAGACGGTGCCCCGACTCAGCCAGCGCCTGACGGACCTGGTCGTACTGGACCGTCTCGGTGCGGATCTGGCGACGCGGGTTCTGCAAGCCGAAGAGGCGATCTATGCCGATCCTGCCAATCCGCGCGTCACCTGGGAACCAGAGGATCTGGCCGCCCTTTGGTCAGCGGCCGGTCTTGTGGAGGTCGAGGTCGAAACAGAGCCCCTGGAGGCCCACCGACGCCTGTCGAGCCAGCATCTGGGCAACTGGTTCAATCCCGGCGGCGACAAGCACAGAACCTTCGCCAGCTTCCTGCGGCGTTATCTCGATGCAGCAGAGCTGAAGAGGGTGAGGCACTACTATGAGGAAATGTTGCTGAACAAGGATGTGCAGTGGTCGACGACCTACGCCTACGTGCGCGGTCAGGCGCCGCCGGCGGCTTGCTGACGGAAGGCCGCTTCAGTCCGCGTTGCGGCGCACGACGTCGAGCAACTGCTCTCCCTGGTGTCGCCAATCGTCCAGCGGTTCGAGCCAGTCTCCCGGTGCACCGCCGTGCTGCCCGAAGAATTCGCGGAAGTGATCGGGCAGCAGGGGCACGACGAACTCGACGATACCTGACAACAGGGGGGCGGTCTGTGTTGTTTCCAGCCAGGCCAGGCCATCCGGCAGATAACGCCCGACGAGCAGGAGGATCAGCATCAGCACCAACACACCCACGATCATGCCGAGAAGGGCCCCGAGCAGGCGATCCACAAGGCCGAGAAGCAGCGTATCTACGGCGGTCTTCAGAGCCCGCGCCAGGAAGTTGACACACAGGGCTACGGTGACAAAGACCACCGTGAAGCCGGCGACCAGCTTCAACACAGGGTGACCGATCTCCGGCAGCATTGCTGCCACGGCGCTGTGCAGATAGAGTCCGCCCAGAAGTCCCAGGGCCACGGCGACAACGGCAGAGACCTGCAGAATGAGGCCGCGCAGGTAGCCACGTACAGCGAAAGCAGCGACGATGAGCGCCGCAAGCCAGTCAAACCAGTTCATAGTAGCGCAAGTATACCATCTATTGCCCACCCCGGCGCGCTGAACGTAGATTACCCGCCTGACAATCGAGACCGCAGGTCGCGGTCAGACTGCTCACCGGGTCAGACATGAGGTAGCTCCTTGGATCTAGCTGAATTGAAGTCTGCCGCCAGGTACCTGCATCACGCCGTGGTCTGGCTTGCCCTCGGCGCCCTGGCCACGGTTTGCTCCACGACAGAGGAGCAGGTGCGTGCGGAGATCGAGGTGCTCGCTGCCAACGATATCGGCAGCGAGCGCTGGAACAGCGCCGTAGAAGGGCTCAGCACCATCGGTCGCCCCGGGGCCCGCCAGCTTGTGGCTCTGTTGGACCCGGGCTTGTACCGTGGCGTCAGCTATCGCGAATTCCGCGACGAGATCGAGAATGCGAGGGTTGGCGCCGTTACCGTGCTCGGGAACATCGGCCACAAGGCGGCGTCGGCGAGCGCCATTGCCCGCATCACCATCGGCTACCGGGACTCAGAACGGTTGGCTTCGTTGCGCGCCGTCGGTGAACTCGGTTTCACCGAAGCTGCCGTCGCCGCCCTCACAGCCCAGCTCGCCGACGTCGACCCCGTCGTACGCCTGCTGGCAGCCGTGGCGCTGGTCAAGCTCGGCGAAGACACGGCGCAGGATACGGTCATCCATGCTGTTCTGCACGGTGCCGACGAACTGGTCGAGACGGCCATCGTCGAACTGGAGCGGGCCAACTACCACGGCGTGCCGATTCTCGTTGATCTGAGCAGCCGCGGCGTGCAGCAGCAGCGCCTGGCTCGGGCTATGGGCCTGGTACGGGATGAATTGATCGGGCAACTGCGAGATGATGACCCGCAGGTCAGACGCGCCTCTGCCGCCGCACTGGGCGCCGTTGGCGACCAGGCTGCTGTGGAACCCCTTCTCGGCCTGCTCAAGGATGCCAGCAATCTTGTGCGGTTCCATGCGGCTTCATCCCTCGTGCGACTGGGCAATGAACGCGGCGGCGAATACCTCTTCACAGCCCTTGGCGATGACGACCCGATTCTGCGTCTGAATGCCATCAAGACCCTTGTACGTGTCCAGCAACTGTCGAATGGCGTTGAAACGCGCCTGCTCTCCTGTCTGACCGATGAAAGTCCGGCCCTGCGTTCCGGGGCGGCCCAGATCCTGGGGCAGGCGGCGGTGCAGAGCGCATTGGATCCCCTGCTGTCGCTGGCCGGTGACAGCGATGCCGAAGTGCGCTGGAATGCCGCCATCGCGCTGGGCTATCTGCAGGCCTCGTCCAGTCGCCATACCCTGGAGTTGATGACGAACGACCCGGATGAAACCGTTGCCTACTACGCCCAGTGGGCCCTGCAGCAGTTGGGCGCCGGATGACCGCATCGACTCTGCATTTCCTACGTCCGCATTTCCTACGGAAGGGTCTCTTGAATCTCGCCTATCGGGCCCTGCCCGCCCTCCTCATTGTGACGTTGCTGACGCCGGTTGTCTCGGTGCAGGCTGAAACCACCGAGACGATTCTGATCCGTCAGGCCCTGGAGAAGGACCGCTCGGGTCGGCGCCGGGGAGATGTCGAACTGGTGTTGTCAGCCTATGACAGGGATCGTGTCGTCATCTACGACGCCGATGGCTCCAGCGACGGCCGCGGCTGGTCGGTCCGATTC
>JAQCJA010000200.1 GCA_027593305.1 bacterium | reverse complement strand
CCTGCCACAGGCGAAGAACTGGTCCGGCGGCTGTGCCAGTCTGGGCCCGATCCTGGTCACGGCGGATGCGTACGACAACAGCGATGTGACGGTGACTTGCGAGATTCTGCGCAAGGGTCAACGTGTCGGCTTCAAGGAAGGTTCCACCGGTCAGAACAATCTGAACATGCCGGATGGCCTGCTGCACATGGAACGTGCGCTGTTCCGGCGGCTGCCGCTGGAGCCAGGGCAGTTGCAGGTGCTGTACTGGGGGACACCCATCGTTTTCTCTGAAGCAGATCTCGCCTCAGGGCTGCTGGCCGGGGATGTGGCGAAGCTGACGTTTTCCGGCGGTATCGGGACGCTGGAGAATACCATCGTGCCGCTGCCGCAGACGACGCAGCTTGCCGACCTCGAACGGGGCTAGAGCGCGCCGATAGACTTCAGATAGGTGACGGACGCCTCGATCTGATCGATCTCGTACGCCGCACAGACTTCGGCAGACGCCCCGGTTTCATGGGGTGTCCGCCAGTCCGTTCCGGCGGGCTGCGACGCCCGGTGCAGATCACCAAGGGCCTCGATGGCGTCGGGGATGAAGGGACGTTCGGGGTAGGTCTCCCACCAACTCGGTTCAAACAATCGAATGTGTCGGGCCGTCGTGGCACCCAGTTCGATACAGCCTTCGACCTGCGGGCACTCCGCGTCGAACCAGGCCAGCATGGCCGGCCAGTCGACGACGCCGTCCCCCAGTGCACACCGCTTGAGTCGATAGCCGGCGTCCGTGGGATGCACGGTGTAATCCTTGAAATGCACGTGTTTGAGAAAAGGCTGTACCCGGCGGGCAAAGGCAGCAGGGGTCTCACCCACTGCGTAGGCATTGCCGACGTCAAAGGTGACGCCAATGTGGGCGCCGCCAACCTGTTCACACAACCACACCAGTTCGTGGGAACAGATGTCCTGGTGGTTCTCGATGCCAATGGCGACCCCCGCCAGCTGCGCGGCGGCGGCGGCCCGTTGCAGGGGCGCCACGAGACCGGCCAGATGGGCGCGCCAGCCGGCGGCACCCAGGGAGCGGCGGTCTCCCTCCAGCAATCGACTGATCGTCGTACGCACCACTGGCGAGCCCATGCGGACGGCAGCGTCGATGGCCGATGTCAACGGTGTCAGGTCTTCCGCATAGTCGTGGCCGCCCGTATCGACGAAGACTCCCATCGACCCAAGTCGCTGCCGATAGGTATGCACCTCGGCATCCGTCATCGCCTCGAACCAGCCCGAGGCACCCTCGACACTGGCCAGGCCATAGTTGGCCGCCAGCGCCAGCAGGCCATCCTGATGATGCGGGTCGTGGGCGCCACCCGATTCGCGATGACTGCCGGTAAAACTCCAGGCACACAGGCCGAGTTTCATGATGCCAGTTCCTCCGGGGTGACTTCGTGCTCTTCGCCTGAAACCAGATCGCGGACCTTGACGACGCCCCGAGCCCACTCCTCGGGCGCCAGCAGGACGAGCCGGGCAGCGCCAGCGCCATCGGCGTGGCGGAAGGCCGACTTCATACGTTTGCCTGCTTCGAGAATCAGGTCAACGGAGCGTCCTGCGGCCCTCAGGCTCCGTGTTACCTGCATGGCGGGTTCACGCAATTCTTCTGAGAAGGCGAAAACGACATCGTCCACGGCGGCAGGAAGGTCGGGGAGGAGGCCTTGGTCCTTGAGCAATTCGACGATGACGGCATCGCCGAAACCGAAACCGCACGCGGCGACGTCCTTGCCGCCAAAGGTGGACAGCAGGCGATCATAGCGGCCGCCCCCACAGATGGCGCGCAGTTCGCCCCGGGTTGCAAATGCCTCAAAGACCGTTCCCGTGTAGTAGGCGAGCCCACGCACCAGACTCGGGTCGAAACGCAACCAATCGGCGAAGCCGTACGCCGCCCCCAGATCCATGAGCCGCTGAATCTCATCGAGGCCGTTGTCGCCGCTGCCAACCAGGCCCTGCGCCTCGTGCAGCGACGTGCACGACGCAACCTGCAGGACGCGATCGATGACACCTGAATCGACACCGAGGTTCTGCAATTCTGCCTCGACGGTCTCTCGTGGGATCTTCTCCAGCTTGTCGATCAGGACGCAAACCGGAGCGAAGAGCGTGTCGGCGACGCCCGCATCCGCCAGAACGGCCTGCAACAGCCGGCGATTGGACAGGCGAATGGCGATATCCCCGGCCCCAAGGCCAAGGCGCTGGAAGAGGGTCACAAGCGCGGCCAGCAATTCGGCCTCGGCCGTCACGTCGGTGACGCCAAAAATATCCAGATTCCACTGGAAGTGTTCGCGGCGCCGGCCTCGGGTCATCCTCTCGTAGCGCCAGCACTGCGGCAGACTGAACCATTTGATCGGCAAGCCAAGGGCACCACCCTTCTGCAGAACCATACGCGCCAGGGAGGGCGTCATCTCCGGTCGCAGGGCCAGATCGCGGTTGCTCTTGTCCTGGAAGGTGTAGAGCTGATCGACGATCTCTTCACCCGCCTTGCGGACGTAGAGTTCGGCGGACTCAACAACGGGGGCGTCATACTCCTGAAAGCCGAAAAGCCGGGCGACTTCGCGAAAGTGGCCAAAGAGCCAGGTGCGCAGGCGCATATCCTCCGGGTAGAAGTCACGGGTGCCACGGGGGGGGGACAGGTTCATGAGGGAAAGAGTCGGGGGTGACGGCGATAGTGGCAAGGACTTGTTGCGGCGGCGTTCCCCGTTCGCTGTTACCTGGCCTCGAGGAACACGGGGTTCGAGTAGAACCAGAGATCGGTCCAGGGGTTTTCGCCGACGGGATCCTGCTCGGGTTCCAGTTCGGTGCCATTGGTGCCGCGCACGCGCAGGTACATGTTGGCGTGCAGGTCACGCAGATGATGCGTTACCGTGCGGTACTCCCCTTCGGTCTTCCATACACCCGGGCCGAAGCGGGCGATGACCTTCGCGCTCGGGTTTGTGTTCGGGTCGCCGCCGACCACCGGACCGGCATCCCCACCGGTCACCAACCCGGTGATCAGGTCCACGCGGGTCACGGCGGGGTCATCGCCATGGGAATTGGTCGTCTGCGGATCGCGGAAACGGATGGTGACGACGACGTCCGCTCCTGCCTGTATGGCCAGCGTCGAACCGATGTTGGCCTCAACTCCGGCGGTGCCAGCGGTGACATAGAGCTCGGAAATGAGATCTCCCGTGGTGACGAAGATGTGTCCATGACGCAGGCCCTCGAGAATGCCATCGTAACTCTTCTCGGCCCACACGTAGGTCTTGGAGAACTCACCGGGCCAGAAATCCGATCCGCCTTCGCGCCAGTTGATATGAGAGTCGGAGTTGGCCGTGATCCACCAGTGCCGGCCTTCGCCAAGCATGGCATCCCAGAAGCCGCCGACACGCGCCGCCATCTGATCGAAGCCGCCCAACGTCGGCGAGTTGCCATACGAACCACGCGGCGCCTCGCGGCGGCCACCCTCACGGTCAAGGGTTCTTGCCTGGTGTCCCGGCGCACCTGCCATGCCAACGGCAACCTCCGGCGCGGTATCGTTCCAGTTGCGCAATTCTTCGGGAGACGTGGCGCCGTACACACCCGTATCCGTTGCCGAACGGGACGGGTGGTTGGCAATGACGACGGGTCTGGGAGACAGGGCATCCATCACCTGCAAGGCCTCCAGCATGAGGGCTTCGCTGTCGCGCATTGGATCGGCGGGCCAGGGCTCCACCTTGTCGAATCTGGCTTCCAGATCGCGACGCCTCTCGGCCTCGTCGGACGTCCGGGGCAGGATCAGACTGGAGTGGTCGGCGCCCGGTGTGTTGAATTCGAGCCCGGTAAACTGCACGACTTCCGGCACGGCCTGGCGGGACTGCACCAGTTCGGGGTAGGCCAGGTCGAAATTGACCTTGCTGTGCATCGGCCCTCCGTGGTCGGTGGCGACGACCCAACTCAAGCCATAGTAGCGCGCCATGGCGGCATTCATGCCGATCGGGTAAATCGCGTCGCCGCCGATAGTCGGTGTTGGTGGCGAGGTGTCCTTGTTCCAGCCGACGCTGTAACGGCTGTGGATGTGGTGATCGCCAGCGAGCCAGCGGGGACCGTCGGTTGCAGGGGACAGGCTGCTGTCGGCCCTGCCGCCCGCCACATCACCCCGCGGACGAGGCGTACAGGTCGTCAACAGGCACAGGGCGAGGCCGGCAATTGTACACATGCGAGTCATACGTCTGGTCCACCGGGTTGGAATGCAGGATGGCAAAGTGCCAGCGAGCATGGGAGTGCACTACCAGTTGGTGAAGGACCCATCGGAGCGCCGCAACTGCGGGCCATTGAGCCACTTGAATTCGTATTTTGCCGCCGCGTCCTCGTCAAACTCGATGCCAAGCCCCGGGCCCCCGGGTGGCAGCACGTGACCCGCTTCGTAGGGGATCTGCACGGGGAATACGTCAGCAAGAAACGAACTGCCAATCCGCCCCCCCTCCTGTACGGCGAAGTTGTCAGTCGCCAGATCCAGTTGCAGACAGGCCGCTGCCGATACGGGACCCAGCGGATTGTGCGGCACGATCTTTATGTAGTGGGTCTCACACCAGTTGGCGATCTTGCGCGCCTCGGTAAGGCCACCGACGATGCACAGGTCGATGCGCGCATAGTCGAGCAGTTCCTCTTCCACCATCTGACGGAATTCCCACTTTGTGGCGTAGTGCTCACCAACGGCAAGAGGACTGGCCACATGCTGACGCACCTGACGGTAGCTCTGCGGGTTCTCGCAGCGCAACGGATCCTCGATGAAAAACGGGTCGTACGCCTCCAGCTGGCGACCCAGACGAATCGCGTCGGGTGGGTCGAGCCGCGTATGCGCGTCGATACAGATCTCCACCTCCGCGCCGACGGCCTCGCGCACCGCGGCGAAATGCTCGACGGCATCCCGCACAGCCGTGCGCGCATCGAGGATACCATTGCGGTCGGGGACCGACAGGCGCAGATACTGCCAACCCGCCGCGACCCGGTCCTGAGCAGAGCGTGCCGAGTCCTCCGGAGTCTGGCCGCCAATTCCCGTGTAGCAGGCGACACGGTCCCGCAAGCGGCCCCCAAGAAGCATGTGTACCGGTTGCGCGAGGGCTTTGCCCTTGATGTCCCACAGGGCAATATCGATGGCGCTGATGGCAGCAGCCCCGATGCGACCACCCGGGAAGAAATCGCCACGAAACATCAATTGCCACAGGAACTCGATGTTCATCGGGTCCTGTCCCAGCAGGTGCGCCTTCATATGCTCAATGGCACCCACACCGGCCTGTTCCTTCCAGGTAATGCCGAATTCACCCATTCCGTACAGGCCCTCGTCGGTTTCGACCTTCACGAAGAGGTAGTTTCGTTCTCCTGCATGCAGGGGGAACGTCCTGATGTCGGTGATTTTCATGAGCCACTCCCCATTCTATCCACGGTCAGGCTATCCACGATCCAGGAATTCTCCAGCAACGATAGCCGCCAGTCCCAGTCCCATGCCAGTGAGCAAGCGGGGGCTGAGGCGAGGCGAGTCGGGTGCAAGTCCCGACCAAAGTCGAACGACAGTATCGATAAGAAAGATGTCGAGGGCCACAGCGGCCGCCAGATAACCCCAACCATAGACGCCCAGAGCCGTCGGCAACGGCGCCGCAACGGCCACGAGGCCGAACAGCAGGGCTGCTGCCCGGCAAGCGACACGGCCCCCGTAAACGCGTGCCACGGTGCGTACGTTCATCAGGCGGTCACCCTCGGTATCCTCGAATCCCTTCAGGAGTTCGCGGCCGACATGGTAGAAGACCGCGAACAGGGCAGGGATCCACCATCGGCCCCAGGCCCCTGCCGCCGCCGCGCCGAAGGGAAACGTGGCGGCAGCGATCAGACTGACCAGCACATTGCCCGCCAGTCCCATGCGTTTCAGCCACCAGTTGTAGAGCGCCAGCCCGGTGACGACGGTAAAGGCGATCATTCCGGGGAGCGGCCCGGAGAGAAAGGCGAAAAAGAGGCCGGAAACACCCATTAGAGTTGCCAGGATCAGGGCTGTGCCGACCGACAACTGCCCCGCCGGCAGCGGCCGATCCGGACGATTGCGGCGGTCGACGGCCAGATCGATGACATCGTTCATGCTGTTGCCAGCGGCAGCGATGGCCACGGCGCCGAGGGCAGCAGAAGCGACGGCCATCGTCACATGCGGGTTGCCCGACGTCACTGCGCCAACCCAGACGGAGACTCCGGTAAGCAGGCAGTTGCGCGGGCGGGCCAGGTGGACGGCGGCGACGATCCCGGATATCGTGGGGGATGCGGACCGGTGTCTGTTCATGAAGGCAGACAAATTTCACTCAACATATTGATTATACTATAAATATATGTGGTTAGGCGGGTCCATTCAGCCTCCGAGCAGAAGAGCCCATCAACTGGCGAAGCACGAGAGGGGCATTTTCTGCGCTAACTACCAAAAAAATAAGCGCTTCTAGCAAAATTTTCTTGACACGGCCTGTTTGCGCGCCGTACTTTCCTGCAACGTGTTATTTACCAATAACTAAAGCCACTTAGACACTCCTGTCAGCGGACGAACGCAGTCTGCGACAAGCAGGAGAGATCCCCTTGTCGACGATCACAAAAAAAGACCTCGCGCTGCTGGTAAGCCTGAGCACCGGGTGCAAGAAAAACCTGGCCGCCAAGATGGTGGACAGTCTGTTCGTGGCTATGCGTGACAGTCTGATCGAGGGCAACCGGATCGAGATCCGGGGCTTCGGGGTCTTTCAGGTCAAGGATACGCGTCCCAAGCCCGCAGCCCGCAATCCCCGCACGGGTGAAATCATCTACGTTCCCGCGCGCCGTAAAACGCACTTCAAGCCAGGCCGGCTTCTGAAAGAGGCCCTGCATCAGACGCGGGAAGAGGTCGAGGTGCTCTTGGACGCCGACGGCAAACCGGTGCCAGTCGAAACCATCGCCGGCAAAGTCGCACGAGCGTATTCTGTTGCCGATTTCGATGATGACGATGACGACGATGATGATGATGATGACGATGATGATGACGACGTCGAGTAGTCAGCCGTCATCATCAGTTTTCGACGAAACCCGGCTTTCGCCGGGTTTTTTTGTGTCCGCTCCGGTAACTGGCGCTTGCTCCAGGGCGCTTTCGATGCGCCTCCTCCAGTCTTCAGGCAAGTGCAGGTGACCCTGCAGGCTGACTCCTTCGACGAGTCCCCGAAGCATCTGCCGACGGGTGGCAAAGTCGGGAATCCTCTCCTTCAGCAGGGCCCTGGCCCGCCCCAGTTCCTCGAGGTACTGGCCAAATTCCTCGTCGAACAGCCCCTCCAGGTCCTGGCGCAACCGACCTGACAAGGTTGGGCTGGCGTTGCTGGAACTGATGCTGATCCGCAGGGGACCCGCGCTGACGAGGGCGGGCATGCCAAAGTGGGAATGCGCCAGATCATCGTAGGTGTTGACGATGACGCCACGGGATTCGGCGGCAGCAAAGACCTGTTCTGCAAGGCCGAGGTCGCCGCGCACCGTATTCATGACGAGAAAGGCGCCATCGAGATCCCATGGCTTGTAGCGTCGCCGCCTGGCACGGATGCGGCTGCAGTGAACGTGGTCTGCCAGTGCCGGCGTCATGTCGGGACTGACGAGCAGGATCCTGCCGCCCGCGTCCAGCAGGCGTCCGGTCTTGTCCTCTGCTTCGCCGCCGCCGCCGATAACCAGGCAGTCCCGGTCGCGGACGTCGAGGCCCACCTGAAACAACGGGTTGAGCGCTGGGGCAGCCATCAG
>JAQCJA010000199.1 GCA_027593305.1 bacterium | reverse complement strand
ATAACGCTAGGATGTACTAGGCCGACGGGTCGTCGTCGTCCTGCATCCACCAGAGCTGTTCCCATAGCGGGCCCCCGGTATTGTCCTGTGCTGCACCCGGCGTGCTGCGGCCCTCGAGTACGTAGCGCGTCAGCAGGTCGGTGAGTTCTTCGACGATGTCGGGGTGTTCGTCCTGCACGTTGCGCTGCTCGCCGATATCGGCATCCAGGTCGTACAGCTGGATCGGTGGCAGGCCCTCACACTCCGGTCCCGGGCGCGGAAAACTCCAACCACCGGATCCGGCGCACAGTTCCAGCTTCCAGCGACCGGCTCGAATCGAGAACGATCCGTCCAGAGAACGATGCACGGTCGCCCTCGTCGCCTCGATCTCCGTCGTCGGCATCCGCCCGCCGGGGCCACATCCACCCCAGGTGCCACTTGCCGACACACATGGTTGAATAGTTGTGCGCCCGCAGGTACGATGCCACCGTGACCCGCCCCGGTTCGATCAATCGCGGTGAGTAGCCCCAGTTGACGCCCCGCTTCAGTGCCGAACGCCAGTTGTAGCGCCCTGTGAGGATGGAGTAGCGCGACGGTGTACAAACGGCCGATGTGGCATGGGCGTCGGTGCAGCGCAGGCCCTCGGCGGCAAGCCGGTCCAGATGCGGGGTGCGAATCTTCGATGCAGGGTTCAGGCAGGACAGATCGCCATAGCCCATGTCGTCCGCAAGGATGTAGACCAGATTGGGGGCACGTTCAGCCATAGGGTCTCCAGCAGGCAGGCGGCGTCGGCCACACGGGCAGGACATGATGGACGTGGTGGTCCATGGCGGCTAATGTTGAGCGATTCCCCCTCTCCGTGAAAGACTGGCATGACGAAGAAGAGAGTCGTGGTCACTGGCGCTGCCGGCACCATTGCCGGCAAGGTGCTGCCCGCCCTCAGAGAGCGTTATGATCTGCGCCTGATCGATCTGCGAGCGACCAATCGCCAGGGTGCCGCCATCGAGGGTGTGCAGATCGCCGATCTGGTGGTTCGCGATCGCGATACCTATCGCCACTTGTTCACCGGTGCCGACGCAGTCGTCCACTTCGGTTTTGCCAGCGCCGATCGCAAGGATTGCGACGCCTACTTCCAGGCGGAACTGAACAATGTGCAAATGGCGTACAACATCTACCAGACGTGTGTCGAGCAACAGGTGCGCCGAGTTGTGGTGGCCAGTTCCAACCATGCCGCCGACTACTACGAGGATCTGATCCTGGATGGTGCGCGCGACTTCGTCGATCCAGACGGCCGCGCCCAGTCCGACAATTTCTATGGCTGGGCCAAGGAGACCTACGAACACCTCGGCTTCGTCTTTGCCACGGGCAAGCAGAACAACAAACCTCTGGAGAACGTGCAAATCCGTATCGGTGGCCCGCGCGAGACGGACGTGGCCAACTGTGCGCCCGGTGACGTGCGCTGCATGCGCCGCGCCCTGGCGGCCTACATCAGTGATCGCGACATGCAGCAACTCTTCGTGCGCAGCATCGATGCCGCCGACATCCGCGACGAAGCCGGTGTGCCCTTCCAGATATTCTACGGCATCAGCGCCAATTCCCATGCCTTCTGGAGCATCGTCAATGCGCGCCGGGTGCTCGGTTACGCCCCGCAGGACAACAGCGAAATCCGTTTCGCCGAGCTGGTGAGGCAGCACATCCAGGCAGCCCACAGCAAGGACGCCCACAGCAAGGACGTAATGTGAACAACCGACAGAAGTATCTCTTCGATCTGCAGGGATTTCTCGTCGTCGAGGATGTACTCAGCGATGCGGACTGCGACCTGGCGATCGACAAGATCAAGGGCCGCATGAAACCCATGGACAAGACGCCGAATGGTTATGACAGCAATGGCACGTGGCATTCGGCGGCGAACCTGTGGGAGGCCGGCGATCCCTTCCTCAAGTTGATCGACCACCCCAAAGTGGTGGACGTACTGAGTGAGATCATCGCCCCGCAGTTGCGCTGCGAGAGCAGCTACAGCTTCGTGCGCTACAAGGACTCTCCCGTGTTCGAGATGCATGGTGGCAACCGGGGCGGTCGTGTCAACTTCCGCTACGATGCGCGCAACGGACAGATTTTCACCGGTCTGACCGTGATCTCCTACAACCTGCAGGATGTGGGACCCGCAGACGGCGGCTTCTCCTGCATTCCCGGTTCACACAAGGCCGACTTCCAGTTGACCCCGGAAGAGCGCCAGGACCTGTTCGCCTTCGGTGGTCCCCTGGTGCAGACCATTGCCGCCCCGCGGGGCGCCGCCGTGATTTTCACCGAGACGCTGGCGCACGGCGCCGGCAGCTGGCAACGCGAGGACCAGCCCCGTTACGGGTTGTTCTACAAATACAATGACCGTGCAGCCATTTACCATGAGCAGGGCAGCCGCCGACCCAGTGATGCCGCTCTGGCGCTGATGACGGATGCGCAGAAGTGTTACTTCAACACCGCCTGGCAGGCCTTTGGACCGGCGGGACGCAACCGCAACGATGTGCCGGAATTTGGCCCGACGGTTGTCCAGAGTTCAGGTGTCCAGAGTTCAAGGGACCAGAGTGCCGGCTAGCCAACACGGTCCGCGACGCCGGTGTCAGGCGCCATGAATGTCCCAGGGGATTTCTGGGAGGAAGCGGACCGCCTGCTGCAGGGCGCCGAAATCGTCGTCGACCGGCTACGGGGTTCGACACACCCACGCTACACGGACACCGTGTATCCACTGGACTATGGCCACCTGGCCGGCACGACGGCAGGTGACGGAGCAGAAGTCGATGTGTGGATCGGTTCGTTGCCGGCGCAGCGTCTCGATGCCATCGTCTGTAGCGTGGACCCGCGCAAACAGGATGTCGAAATCAAACTGCTGCTGGGTTGCACACGCGAGGAAGCGGCGACGATCCTCGCCTTTCACGTGGGCGCCCTGCTGGTCCGGCGCCCGGACCGCGAAGATCACTCGTAGGGAAAGCGTTCCGTCCACGGTGTGGCGGACAGTTCCACCAGCAGCTGCGCCAGACCCGTGGCTCGCGCCTCGATGACGGCCTGCCCCTTCTCAGCCGAGGCGGCGCGTGTTTCGCCGCCGGCACTCAACGGCACGTACTGGTGCCAGGGGCGTACGAACTGCGTCCGCGCCAGCAGCGGCACCGCCAGTTGCCCGAAGGGGTTGTCGGCCAACAGCTGCTCACGTACCAGGTCCGGTCGAATCCACAGCATGCGTGACGTCTCGTCCTCGCCACCATGGTCGCTTGCGTGCTCGATCGGATTGTCCCAGCCTTCGGGGGCCAGGCCACCGGTACTGCAGACGAAGGGCATGTCGTCCATGCCGGCGATCTCGCGCAGCGTGGCGGCAATGGTGTCAGGGTTGCCACCGTGACCGTTGAGCAACACGACCTTGCGCACGCCATCGTCGCGACACTGGGTGACGATGTCGATGAGCATTGACATGAGGGTGCGCACGCCAACACGCAAGGCGAAGGGGAAGCGGCGAAAGTTGACGTTGTTCGTGATGGGCAGTGTGGGGTACAACAACACGCGGGCGCCACGGGCGTTGGCAGCTTCCACGGCGATGCGACCCAGGCGTGTCACCTGCCAGACGTCGGTACCCATGGGCAGGTGGGGTCCATGGGGCTCGGTCGAGCCGAGAGGCAATACCACCACCTGCGGCGCGAAACGGCGTACGTCCTCCACCGTCATCTCCTCCAGCAGCCCCGGGAACGCGGGACCCTTCGATGCTTTCACCTCATTCACGCAGGCCTCCTCCTGGCTCAGGTTTCCCACAAAGGTCTCCAATGAACGACACCGAAAAGTACCTCTTCGATCTGTAGAGTACAGGCCCGGGATAGTGTCAGCTTTACAGAGGTGGGGGAGCAAGTTTGCCAGCCGTCAGCAGGGAGAATCACCCGACTTTGAGGGAAGATTGAGGGAAAGAGGGGACATCGACAAGTGTGCGAGCCAGCTCTTCGATGTGCTCCCGACGCTGCCTCATGTAGACCGACACGTAGCCATCGGTGACGGTGGTTCTTTTGTGGCGCAGGGCCTCCTGGGTTTCTGACCGACTCACGCCCAGGCTTTCCAGCAGCGAGGCTCCGGTCTTGCGCAAGGTGTGAAAACTCACGGGCCGGACGCTGGCCTCTGTTGCGATCACGTGCTTCGGCCCGACTCCGTACCAGTTGTATATCAACGGTGTGCCTTTGGACGTGGTGAAGACCAGCCCATGCTCCTGCCACTTCTGACCCTTGCGCAGTTTCATCTCCGCCTGCCGTGTCCGATGGGCCCGAAGCTCCTCCAGCAGGATCTCGGGCACCGGGACGGCAGCCTGGCTGCTGGGTGTTTTTGTTGAGGTGAATCCATGCTTGCGACTTTGAGTTTCGTGGACGAAGTAAAGTCCGTTGTCCTCGTCGAGATGTTTCCAGCGCATGGCGCGTAGTTCGCCATCGCGCAGCATGAGCAGGATCGCACAAAGAATGTGAGGTCGTATCTGCTCCGGCGTTGCGGCGATAAAGGCCCGCGTTTCATCGATGGTGTACGGTGGATACGTGTGTGGCGCCGGCCGCTGCCGATCATCCGGCCACCGCAGCCGCCGCCGTGGCCATGGATCGAAACTGATGCCCCAGGACTCACGGTTGTCCTGGCCATCCATGGCGTAGTTGACCATGTCGTGCAGGCTGCTCATTGCCAGACGCGCAGTGGACACAGCTATGCGTTTGTTGCCTGCGACTTGCTTGTCGAGCAGACGGTGCTGGAACGCCCGAATGTCCTCGGCGGTCAGGCGGGAGACCTTCTTGCCTGCCAGTTCGGGCAGGATGTAGACGCGGATCGTGGTGTCGTAACTTTCGTACGTCCTGGGCTTGATCTCATTGCGGAGGGAGAAGAGGTAACTGTCGGCCAGCTCCTGCAGCGTACGGGCGGTCGGTGCCGTGCGAGTCCTCGTCAGCAGTCCCTGGGTGAGTGCGACCAGCGCCGCCTCTGCACGGGCTCGATAGTCGGGCATCGATTCGGCTTCACTCCTGGGGAAGGACTGCTCTACCTGGCTGGATTGTCCTGGGGGGCGGAAACGCAGATACAGTGCCTGTCCCCGTTTCCGGATCGATCCACTGCCCCTGCTACGTCTCTTACTGGACATGCGGAGTCCTTCCTATAGGTATGAGAATTTCTTGGATTGATAAAGCGCGGGAGTCCCCGAGGGGGGTTACAGCAGAGGGGCTCCGGGCCCATGGCTTGACCGGAGGTCAACAGAGAAGCGGTGGTCACTCCGACGACGCGTGAGGCCTGGTGGCAACCGGCCTGGAAGACATCTGGCCGGCGCGACAGCTACGGTGGTGCGGGCTACCTGCGCGCCGCACTCAGAGGAATGACGCGGCGAGCTTCCATCATCCCTACGACGTCGGCCGACTTGACGCGGACGTGTCCGCTGGTGCCATCCCCCTTGTAACTGCGGAGCACACCGTCTCTGATCAGTTTCCGCATGTGGCTCTCGGAGAAGGAACACTCCGTGGCCGCCTGCTGGACTGTCAGGAACGCTGGCAATCTCTCGACATGTGTGTTGACGACGATTTGGGCAATGTGGACGCTAGTTTCCATCGCTCGCCACACCCCCTTTCCCGCTTCTGGGCACAGTGCTGCAGCAGAGGAGACAGACCCGCAGGGTCGTAGAAGCACAGGCCACCGAGTGTGGTGCTATCGATGCGGGAAGATGGTCGCTTGGCAGATGGGGTGGGACGATGAGGACGGTCATACGCTGGTCGTTTCCTGGTGGTGCGGGCGGGCGCCCGCTGGCGGTAATCACTAACACCAGGGTCCGGCGGATCATTTCGCCGGGCCGCTTTTCTTCCGGGCGATCCCGTATATTGGCCGCCTATGAAAATCCGCCGGCTCCTCTGCGCTTTGCTCCTGCTCCTCACCACCCGCCTTGCCACGGCCCAGAACCAGGTGCTGGAGCTGGACGGCAAGGGCAGTTACGTGCAGCTGCCGCCCCATATCTTCGACGGTCTGGAAGCGGCCACGGTCGAGGCCTGGGTGCGCTGGGACGACTGGGCCTACTTCTCGCAGTGGTTCGGCTTTGGCACGGACATTACCGAAGCCAACAACCAGTGGAGATCGATGGGTGGCAACCACTTCGAAACGGGTTCTACACTCCAGTTCTTCATCTACCTAGATAGAGATAAAGTGTACCTTCTGCGCCTGAACGCCGCTCTGCCGCGGGGACAGTGGTGCCATATGGCCATGGTTTCGGGACCAGGCGGCATGCGCCTCTATCTCAACGGCGTGCTGGCGGGGCAAAACGCCTTCGAAGGCAGCTTTGCGGCCATCGGCGCGGGGGAGCACAACTACCTGGGCAAGTCCAACTGGCCAGACAACGCCTATTTCCACGGGGCGCTGGATGAGGTAAGGGTGTGGTCGGTAGGGCGCACCCAGGAGGAGATCCGCGCCGGCATGGGTCAGGGGCTGCGGGGGGACGAGGCGGGGCTGTTAGGGATGTGGAACTTCGACGGGGGGGACGCGACGGATCGCTCGCCGCAGGGCCACCACGGGCAATTGCGCGGCAATGCCCGCACTGCGGCGGCGCCCTTTCCGGGTGCGGGTGAGATGGTCCTGCCCTCCGTGGTGCAAGGTGTGGTGCGCGACGAAAGCGGCGTGCCCTTGTCCGACGCGGCTGCCGCGCTGGTCCGGGGCGACGTCGAGCAGGCCGCTATGGCTACCTATGCGGACGGTCGCTATGCGCTGGCCGTATTCGGGGCGGGGCCCCATGTCCTGAAGGTCCGCTTCGACGCTGCGAGGCCGCAATGGGTGCATGTAACTGAAGCACCGCTGGGGGATATCGGCGCTTGGTCGCGGGAACTCGCCTTGCAGGAGGGCGAGGCACTCCACGTGGAACCGCGCCTGCCTTCCACCCTGGTGGCACAGTGGTCTGGCGAAGGAGACGGGCGCGATGTGCTGGGACGCCACGATGGGATACTGGAAGGGAGGCTCGGTTTTGCCCCGGGTTTGGTGGGCCGGGCCTTTAGCCTGGACGGCAAGGACGATATCATCCGTGTGGCCCACACAAATGATCTCGACCAGACCGGCAGCTTTGCCCTGGTGGGGCGGCTCTTTCCGACCAGCGATGCACACTCACAGGTGATTGTCTCAAAGTGGCCGCTGGAGTCGAGCGTATACGGTGTGGGCCAATTCACGTTCGTCACCGAGTCAGGCCAGGGGCTCGGTTTAGGCCTTTCCGACGAGGAGCGCTACTCATTTCGCACGCCGCCCAATGTTTTTGCCCGCAACGCCTGGAATATGGTGGCGGCCGTGTACGACCAGGCCACGGGCACCCGCTACCTCTACGCCAATGGCAGGGAAGTGGCCCGGCGCCAGGGCCTGCCGGTCGCCCTCGCCCGCAACCGGGTAGATGCGACGATGGGGGGCGCGATCGGTGTGGTATCGGGCGGTCTCCATCAACTGTTCGAGGGGCTTTTGGACGAGGTGGCGATCTACCGCAGCGCGCTGGACGATGTGGCCATTCAGCGCCTCTACGGGGCTTATGCCGAGGCGCGCTGGTCCGGCGAGGGCAATGCCAACGACAGCCGGGGCGGCAATCACGGAACCCTGGTGAAGGAGGTGGCCTTCGTCCCCGGTGTGGCGGGGCAGGCCTTTTCCTTTGAGGGCCAGCAGAGCTACGTCGAATTCAATCCCTATATCGGCAATTTCGGCCCAGGCGATTTCAGCATCGAAGCATGGCTGTGGCGAGCCGAGGCGCAGCGGGTGCAGGTGCCCATACTGAGCAGGGATTTCGACCACGACTTCCTCCTGAGCAATAACAGGTGGAACGAGCCTGTTGCAC
>JAQCJA010000198.1 GCA_027593305.1 bacterium | reverse complement strand
AGCAGCGGGCCCTGCACCCGCAGCGCTGGCTGACGGGCTCCCTGCCTGGCTTCGCCTTCAACATCGCCCGCAAGCTGCGCCGCCTCGACAACTACCTCATCGACCTGATCGATTCCCCGGACCACATTCATGCCCTGCACGATCGGATTGATGACCTGCTCGAGGACATGATCCGGAATTACGCACGGGCCGGTGCCGACGGTGTGATGTTTGCCGAGGACTGGGGCACGCAGGCGGAACTGATGATCAGCCCGCAGATGTGGCGCCGCGAATTCGGACCCCGTTTCCAGCGCCTCTGTGGCGGCGCACATGAGGCTGGCTTGCGCGTTTTCATGCATTCCTGTGGACAGATCTCGGCCATCATTCCCGATCTGCTGGCGGCCGGCATCGATCTGCTGCAGTTTGATCAACCGGAGTTACACGGCCTCGATGTGCTGGCAGGTTACCAGCAGGACTGGCCCATCACCTTCTGGTGTCCAGTAGACATCCAGACGACACTGCAGTCCGGGGATGAGGACCTGATCCGCCGCCGGGCGGGGGAGATGCTCGACAAGCTCTGGCAGGGGCGCGGCGGTTTCGTCGCCGGCTACTACAGTGACAATCCCTCCATCGGTCTGCAACCGTACTGGCAGGAGGCAGCGTGTGACGAGTTTGTGCGCCAGGGTGTGCAGAGCCGCTATCTCACGGCGGCAGTGTCCGCATGACGACCTGCACGCAGGTTGCGACCCGCAAGCCAATGACGCCCCGGGAGCGCGTGCTGGCTGCCATTGAGCACCGTGCCCCTGACCGGGTGCCGATCGACTTCGGCGGACATCGGTCCTCTGGTATCATGGCCATCGCGTATGCCGGACTGAAGCAGGCCCTGGGGATCACAACGGGTGACATCTACGTGTACGACGTCATCCAGCAGCTGGCCATCGTCGAGCCGGATGTGGCCGATGCACTGGGTATCGACACCGTCGAACTGGGCCGCGCCTTCCTCACCAGCGACAGCGATTGGCAGGAGTGGATTCTGCCCAATGGACTGGCCTGCAAGATCCCCGGATACATCGCTGTGGAGAACCGCGGGGGAGACTGGTACCTGAAGGGTGCCGACGGCCTCGACCTGGGCGTGCAGAAGGCTGGCTGCCTGTATTTTGAGCAGTGCCATTACCCACTGCTGCACCGGCCCATTGAGACGGACGATCTGGCGGACCTGGCGGAGCGCCTCGGCGAGACCATGTGGACGGCCGTCGTCCACCCGGGGGCGCACATGAAGCTGGATGTCGCGGGGCTGGCGGAACTGGCGGCGGGCGCCCGGGACCTGCGAGCAACGACGGATCGCGCCATCATCGGTCTCTTCGGTGGCAGCATCTTCGAGGTGCCTCAGTTCCTCTACCGCATGGACAACCACCTGGCCCAGATGGCGCTGTACCCCGATGCCGTGCAGCGCCTGATGACACAACTCTGCGATCTGCATCTGGCAAATCTGGAGAAGTGGCTCGGTGCCGTGGGCCCCTATATCGACATCATTCTCTTCGGTGATGATCTTGGCGGCCAGAATGGTCCCCTCATCTCGCCTGACATGTACCGGCAGATGTGCAAACCGTATCACCGCAGGCTCTGGCAGCGCGCCAAACAGTTGGCCCCCGTGAAAGTGATGCTGCACAGTTGCGGTGGCATCGAACCACTGCTGGACGATCTGATCGACGCCGGCCTGGACACGACCAACCCCGTGCAGATCTCCTCGGTGGGCATGCAGGCGCGGGATCTGAAACAGGCCTATGGTGATCGGTTGTGTTTCTGGGGAGGCGGCTGTGACACGCGGGACGTGTTACCCCACGGTACACCACAGCAGGTGGCTACACACGTCCGGGAGCAGGTGGACACCATGCGCCCGCAGGGGGGCTTCGTCTTTCAGCAGGTGCACAACATCATGGCAGATGTGCCGCCGGAAAACGTTCTGGCCATGTTTGCCGCAGTGAAAGACTGAAGCGACCAGGTCGCAGCAGAAAGCCGACCAGAAAAACGTCAGAAAATCCGGGCGACGCCGTCCCCGGCTGCGACCCGCGCCAGGTCAAGGGTGCGCACAACGGCGATGACCTCAGCGCCCGGAGCCGGCAGCGGTCCCTCGCCCTGCAGTCCGGCAACGAACTGGCGCATCTGCTCGGCGAAGGAGTCCTCGAAGGAGTGGGTCGGCATCTCGGTCTCGACGAGTTCACCGTCGAGTTGCACTCGATTGTCCTTCACACTCAGAGTGCCTTCCGTGCCCACCAGGATGGTCTCGGTGCGCCTCTGGCGTGAGCATACGGAGAACTGGAAGGTCGCCAGGCTGCCGTCAGCAAAGTCGAGGCAGAGGACGCCGTCGCTGTCGCCCCCGGATGCAGCACTGTTGGCCCGCAGAGAGGACCAGACCCGGGTGGGTCGAGCGGCAGTCGCGGCGCCCGCCGACATCAACCAGAGAACGGCGTCGACGTCGTGACTGCCGAACAGGGGCAGGTAGAGGCCGCCACACTCCGCTTCCACCCGTCGCCAGTCGGTGGACAGCTTGTCGATGAAGAAGACACGCTGGTGCATGACGTGTCGCAGCCTGCCAATCGTGCCGGCAGCCAGCAGGGCGTGGGCCTGACGCATGCCGGCCATACAGCGGGTGGATTGCCCGACACAGAGGCTGACACCGGCTGTCTGCGCCGCTTTCACCATACGCTGCGCCTCGGCCTGGTTCAATGCCATCGGCTTTTCCACCAGCACATGTTTGCCCGCGACAGCTGCCTGTACGGTGAAGGACTCGTGCAGGTTGTGGGGCAGGCACAGGAACACGGCATCCACGTCGTCCGCCTCCAGGACTTGCTGGTAGTTCGAGGTATGGTGGGCGTTGCAGGAACTGGCGGCGGCGGCGGCACGCTCGTCGTCAATGTCCTGACACCACGTCACAAGGACACCGGAGACTGAAGTGATGGCCTGCAGGTGGGCACGGGCGATCTGTCCGCAGCCGACCATGGCCAGACGAATATCAGCTGCCATATCTGTTACCCCTTTACCGCACCCACGGTGATGCCTTTGGTGATCTGCTCCTGCAACACGATGTAGCAGATCAGCGTCGGCAGCATGACGATGACGAGGCCGGCAAAGAGTGCGCCGAAGTCGACCTCGTAGAATTGCACGAACTGCAGCACGGCAATGCCCAGTGGCAGGGTGCGCAGGTGTGAGGAAGACAGCAGGACGAGGGCCAGGATGTACTCATTCCAGATGCTGATGAACGTGAAGATGCCCACCGTCGTCAGCCCCGGTTTGGCCAGGGGCAGCATGATGCGCAGGAACAACGTGAAGTGGCCACAGCCGTCCATGATGCCCGCTTCCATGATCGTCGTCGGGATCGTGCGGAAGAAGGCGGTGAGGACAAAGACGGTGAAGGGAATGCCAAAGGCGGCGTATACCAGAATGATGCCCAGGTGAGTGTCCAGCAGTCCCAGAGTCTTGACCAGAAAGAACAGCGGCACGAGACCGAGGAAAATGGGAAACATCAGGCCGGCCAGGAAGCCGTAGTAGACGAGATTCTGCCCCCGGAAGCGGTACTTGGCCAGGGCGTAGCTGGCCATGGCGCCAAGAAACAGCTGCAGGACCAGCGTCGAGATCGTGACGAAGATCGAGTTCCAGAAGAAGTCGCCGATCTGTGCTTCGGTCCAGGCCTCGACAAAGTTGTCGAGTTTCCATTCCACGGGCAGGGCCCAGGCGGAGGCGAAGAGCTCACTCGTCGGCTTGAAAGCCGTGTAGCCGAGCCAGATCATGGGGAACACGACAATGACGCCATAGACCATGAAGACGCATTGTGTGATGATGCGGCGTGCGCCCGAAAAGAGCCGGTCGAGTGTGTTCTCGTCTTCCATCAGTACTCGACCGAGTCGCGCCGCTGGATCCACAACGACAACATAGCCAGAGAAAACGTGATCAGGAACAGGGTCATGGCGATGGTTGTGGCATAGCCGAATTTGCCGAGTTCAAAGGCGTTCTCATAGATGTAGGTTGCCAGGGTCTCCGTGGCGCGATCGGGCCCGCCGTCCGTCATGATACGCACGACATCGAAAGTGCCGAAACCATTGAGCAGCAGGAAGACACCGGTGACCTTCATCATCTCCGACAACAGCGGTAAAGTGACATGGCGAAAGGATTGCCATTCGCCGGCTCCATCAATCTTGCAGGCGTCGTAGTAGTCTTCGGGTATGCCTTCGATGGCGGAGACGTAGAGGACCATGTAGAAACCCACAGCGGCCCAGACCTTGACAGCGACGATGGCCGCCCGGGCCCAGCCCGGTTCCCCCAGCCACGATGGCAGGTCCGTGAAGCCGAAGAGGCGCAGGAAGTTGGACAGAATGCCGAACTCGGGATTCAGCGCAAACCACCACAGGACGGCGATGGCAACCTGGGAGATGAGGTTCGGAAAGAAGAAGGTGATGCGGAAGAAACGCGCCCCGGCGACAAGCTTGCGCGTGACAGCAACGGCAAAGTACAGTGCCATACACGGTACGATGATCCCCGTGAGCACGGTAAAGAAGACGGTGTTGTACAGGGATTTCCAGAAGAACGGATCACCGATCATCTTGGCGAAATTACCGAGACCGGTGTACTCCATGTTCAGCGTCACACCGCGCCATTTGACGAAGCTGACACCGAAGGCCAGCGCATAGGGCACGATGAGAAACGTCAGGTAGAAGAGGAACGCCGGCAGTACAAAAAGCAGGGCGACGCGCCCGTTGTTCTGCAGGCTCATCGATACACCATCACAGGGCGGCGACGCCGTCGCCCCGCGGACTGCGGCTGAAGCGGATGGTGTCGGGGTCCTGGCGCAGGCGTTCGGCCATGGCCTCCATGCGTGCGGCGAATCTCTCCGGTGTGATGTCGTCGTTCAACAGGGCCCCCAGGGCGTTGCGGTACTCGTTCTCCAGTTCCAGGTACCAGCCGGAAAACTGAAAAGCGAAGGTCTCGCCACCGGCGGCGGCGATCCTGTCGAGGGCACTCTGTGTTGCCGGGGGGACGTTGACGCCTTCGGTGCTGCCCTTGATCGGCTGCACGGAGCCCACGGTGCTGAGGAAGTTGGCGGCCATCTTCCTGGACAGGAGAATTCGCAGGTACTCCATGCCCGCCAGCGGATTGGCCGCTTCTACGGGGATCCAGAAGGCTGGTCCCGCCGAGGCTTCCATGGCGCCAATGCCGCCCTTGCCGTCGCGGAAGCCCGGCACAGACATGAGGCGCATGTCGAAATCCTCGGGCAGGGCGTTCTTCATCTCCGACGCAAGCCAGGTGCCGCAGGGAATCATGGCGGCCTTGCCCTGGATCCAGATCATCTGCGCCTCGGTATGCGAGAACGACGAGGTGCCGGGCAGGACGTAGTCACGCTCGTAGAGCTGGCGACTGAGCCGACAGGCCTCGAGGATTTCCGGGCGACTCCAGGCACCGGGGACGAGCGAATCCATATCACACATCAACTGTTCGCCCCCCAGCTTGTAGACGAGGCCGCGCCAGATCATGCCGAAGTACGACGGATACTTGCCCTGATGGGTCAGAGGCGCAACACCGCCACCGGTCTGCTTGATCGTCTCACACAGGGCAAGGAACTCATCCCACGTCTCCGGTTCCGTCCAGCCATGCTCGTCGAACATGCCCTTGTTGTACCAGATGCCGGAGATGGCATAGGTAATGGGCAGGAAGTACTGGTGCCCCTCGAACTGGCCCTCTTCGAGGGTGCCATCAAAGAAGGTGTCCCTGAACTTCACCCCCTCCTGGCCGTAGGCGGGTGCTTCCATGAGCGAATCAAGATTGGCTACCAGGCCGTCGTGCAGATTGACCCAGAAATTGATGTTGTGGATGCCCCAGAACACGTCGGGCGGATTGCCGGACAGAAAGCGGGGACGGGTCTGGTCCCACGCCCGCGGGTTGCCCCAGACGTAGGCGGTGATCTCCGGATGAGCGCGTTCGAATTCGGCGGCCGTGTCGTGGACCCACTGCATGCCGTAGCCGCCCTGGAAGAAGACACCTTCCATGACGTTGTCGCCGAGATCGAGTTTGGGGTCTTCGCCGCGCAGGAAGAATGAACAGCCGTACAACACCAGCAGCAGAACCAGGACGATTTTCGAACGCATGTGGTCCAGTCCCTAGTTCGCGGGGTCGCGTACGGGTATGCCGATGGGCGTCCGGCTCGGTTTATACGTTGCTCCGGGATCTGCCTTGGAGACGGCCTCGGGGATGTCTCCCGTCCACCAGCTCGGTGGCAGCGGAAACTGGAATACATCATGCCAGGCCAGGATCAGGGTGCGTCGCTGATCCGTCTGATTCGGCCAGGCGCTGTGCATGAGACGGGCATCACCGATGACGAGATCGCCGGCGCGCATCGGCACATCGATCGAATCCGTGCGCTCGAGGAAGGCGGGGTGTGAGAAGTCCTCGAGGGCCTGAATTACGGGGCCGTGGGCATCGGGCAGGATGTCGTGCAGGTCGATCCGCCGTTTGTGGGTGCCGGGGATGACGCGCAGGCAGCCATTGGTGCGATTCGTATCGGTCAGGTAGTAGGACAGAAAGATCTTGGTCGGCCAGGGTGTCGCCGCCGCCGGACTGTTCCAGTTCATGTAGTCCTGGTGCCAGTACAGCGGCGGGCCAAAGGCGGGTTTCGACAGCAGGATCACGCTGTCGTGGGCCCGCAAAGATTCCAGTCCCAGGGACTGGCAGATGGCAAGCTGGCGTGGTTGATCGATGATGCGCTCGACGATGTCATCGGCGAAGTGGTGGGCATCGGCCTGTTTGTCGGCAGGCCAGCTGCGTGACGCTGTGACATGAATATCGGAGCCCTGATAGCGGTACTTCGGGTCCACGGGCAGCCGTTTGAAGACATCGTCCGACCACTGACGCAGGTCCTGCAGCAGATCGACGGGCATGACACCGGGCAGGACGGCGTACCCATCGTCGACCAGCTGCCGACGCCCGCGTTCTGCCTCCGCCTGGGTCAGGATGCCGTTCATCCGTCCACCCGCTGCGCCGGCTTCAGTGTCCACGTCTGCAGGCGCGCGTGCTCGAGAATCCGCGGCGCCGTGAAGTCCCGGGAGAAGATCGGCCAGCCCCAGACGTCTTCACGCACATGGCGCTCGCCCTCGATTGTTCCACTGCGCACCGTGACCTCCGCCGGGAGATCGTCGCCATCCAGCACGAGCTGACGCAGCAGATCTGCTGCTGTGACGAGAAAGTCGGCCGGTGACAGCCGCTGCGCTCCGGCCCAGACGACGGCAGGAATGCGGCCGTGAACGTGCAACGACTGGCGCGCGTCGGCGGCGGCTTCGATGAAAATTTCCGTCGACACCTGCGCCCCATCGGCAAGGGTGGAGGCTTGACGCTGCACCGGGCCATAGGGGGTGTCCTCCAGGCTGGCAACAATCGTGGCCAACTCCTGCGCCCCTGCTTCAACCCCTTCGGTCATGGCCACGACAGCTTCCAGGAGGGTGTCGCAGACCAGGGCGAACACCTCAGAAGGAGCCAGGGCCACGTCGCCGAACCAGGTGACACCAACGAGCCCGTCGTCGAAAACCAGCGCCTGCGCCAGGTCGGCGGCGGTGATCGTGGTGCCTCGGGCCGTATCCGGAAACAGGTTGAGGAGCTGGCGGCCGGTGATCACTTCGACGCCGGGACAGCCAATGATGTGCTCAAGGTATCTGCGAAACGTGGCCAGCCCCGTCGCCATCTGGCCGGGCGGACGCAGGGGAGCCGGGCGCCATTCGTGGCGCGGCGGCATGGCGCCGCCGCCGAAATTGACCCCATCCCAGAAGGCCGTCGTCGCCCATTCACAGGGATGATAGCAGATGCTGACG
>JAQCJA010000197.1 GCA_027593305.1 bacterium | reverse complement strand
ACCCGTCTGGCCACCAGAGGACTTTGAGGCCCTGCACGCGGTGCAGGCCGCCAGTGGCGTGGCCACGTTACTTCGGTCGACGCCACCTTGGTGCTGTCAGCAGCTTTGCCATGGCCTGGGCCATTGCTGCCAGCGCCGTGGGACCGAGCCTCTTTGGCTACTCGCTGCAGTTTCTCGGCAGCTACCACCCCGCGTGCTGGGCCTCCATCGGCCTGTGTGCGATCTTCCTTGTATTGTCCCCCTGGGCCCGCGAGCCGCACTAACGATGGCTGCTACTCCATGACCGACATCATCGAGCAACGGAAGGCAGGTCCGTGCACATGAAGACGGCTGTGCTGCTCTCTGGAGGCGTTGACAGTTCGGTCGCCTTGCGCCTGCTGCTGGAACAAGGCGTCGACGTCGCCGCCTACTACCTGAAGGTCTGGCTCGAAGACGAGGTGCAGACCTTTGGTGGGGACTGTCCATGGGAAGAGGACCTGCGGTTTGTGCGGGCCACTTGTGAGGCTGTCGGTGTGCCCGTCCAGATCGTCTCCCTGCAGACGGAGTACTACGAGCGGATCGTCGAACACGTGCTGGCCGAGTTGCGTGCCGGCCGCACCCCGAGCCCGGACATATTCTGCAATCGGCGCATCAAGTTCGGCGCCTTCCTCGAACGGATGGGAGAGGAAGCGGCAACGGTCGCCTCCGGCCACTACGCCCAGATCGAAAGCACAGCGTCCGGCGTGCGCCTGCTGCGTGCCGCCGACCCGGTGAAGGATCAGACCTACTTCCTGTCACAGATGACCCAGGAACAACTGCGTCGGGTGCGATTCCCTATTGGCCACCTGCCCAAGGCCGAGGTGCGGCGGTTGGCGCAGCAGTACGAGTTGCCCTCGCGGGACCGCAAGGACAGTCAGGGCATCTGCTTCCTCGGCAAGATCGACTACCGGCAGTTCGTCGAGTTCCATCTGGGGCAGCGGCAAGGCGACATCATCGACGCCGACAGCGGCCAGCGTCTGGGCCGCCACCTGGGATACTGGTTCTATACCATCGGCCAGCGCTTCGGCCTGGGGCTGAGCGGCGGTCCGTGGTACGTCGTCGACAAGCACCTGGAAGACAATGCCCTGCTGGTTGCCCACGGCGAACGACGCGACGCCCGCAACCGCAACGCCTTTGACGTGGACGGCGCCAACTGGATCGACGGCGCTCCGCCACAGCAGCGCCTGCAGGTCAAGTTGCGCCATGGCCCACGGACGATCGACTGCTCCCTGCAGCATGTGCGTGACAACACCTGGCACGTCGATCTGGACGAGGCGGACGGCGGCATCGCCTCCGGGCAACATGCCGTGTTCTACGACGCGGATGTCTGCCTTGGTGGGGCGATCATACAGTGACAGACGTCGCCTTCAGCCCTTGCACCTCGGCTCGTCGGCGCCGCAGGCGACGTCGATGAACGTCGGCTGCGCCAGTTCCACGAACTCGTCGAAGGACATCCGCACCAACTGTGTGTGTGATCCCCCGTTGAAGTAGATCTCCGACGCGAATGCCATGCCTTTGCAGACATACACGGGCAGATCGTAGAGGTTGCCCAGGGGTGGCATGGCACCCAGGTCGCAATCGGGGAAGACGAAGCGGAATTCGCCTTCCGTCGCCAGATCCGCCTGCTCGGCGCCACATGCGTTACGCACACTCTCCAGATCGACCCGGCATGTGGACGGAACAACAACCATGGCCAGGCGGCCGTCGAGTTTGACGATGACAGTCTTGGCCAGGGCTCTGCCGCGGACATGGGCGGCCGCCGCCGTTCGCTCGGCGGTGAAAGTCCTCACATGATCCACCGTACCGAAACGTACACCTCTGGCGTAGAGAAATCCGAAAGTGACCGGTGATGGCATGATATCTGTCTCCTGTCTACAGAGGATGCCCGACTGCAAAGCCTGCCTGGTGAAACGTACGCAAGGTCCGTACCAGTTGTACCCGTGCCGCACGCAGAGGGCCGGTGGTTGTGCTCTCGTGGCAGCGATGATGAGATCCGCAGCACATGCGTTGCGTATTTCTACACCACAGCAACCCGCATCCCCGACGGTGCCATGCGCCCGGCACATGACAGGCAGAAAGATGCCGTCTTGTCATCGATGTCATCGGCAGCACGTGAGGCGTGCATGACACAGGCAGGGTCATGGCAATGCACCAGTCCGTAGGTATGCCCCAACTCGTGGACCCCTTCCGTGATGAGGCGCTGTTGCAGCCGCATCGGGTCAGCGGGCAGGCCGTAGACATCGGGATATAACCGATGGGTGGACACAACGGCGGCACAGCCCGACAGGAGGGCCTCACCGAAGACGAAGGTGAGAACCGGGATGAACAGATCACCCTCCGCCAGACCAAGGACACGGTCTGTCGGCGTCCGGCACAGCCTCGCCAGCATCGGCAACATCGGTGTCGAGCGGTACTGGCAGCGATCCGCGTCGAAGAAACTTTCCGTGTCGAGTCTGTCGATGGAGACCAGCACCGGGCAGCCGAGGGAGGCTTCCACACCCGCCGACAAGGTCCTGAGCAGGGCGCCTCGGGTTTCTCCGACTTCGACGACAACGACTGCCATCACAAATCAGCCATGACACATCAGCCGACCAGATCAACTGGTGCGCTGTCGAGGGATGTCGTACTTCCGGATCTTGCTGTAGAGCGTCACACGATCGATGCCGAGGATGCGGGCGGCGCGACTGACGTTGCCCGCCGTCGCCCCCAGAACACACTCGATATGTCGGTGTTCGATCTCTGCCAGCGTCTGCGGCTCGGGACCGGGGGGCTCACCCGCACAGATCGGCAACGGCAGATCCTGTGGCCCAATAGCCTCGCCCCGCTGCAGCACGACGGCACGTTCCACTGCGTTCTCGAGTTCGCGCACATTGCCCGGCCATTCATACGCCTGCAGCCGCTGCAGTGCCTCCGGCGCAAAGTGGTTCGCCCGTCGATTCATGCTGCGCGCGAAGCGCTGCAGGAAGTGCTGCGCCAGCAGCGGGATGTCCGACGGGCGTGTACGCAGGGGGGGCAACTCGATGGTGAACACGTTGAAACGATAGAACAGGTCCAGGCGGAACTCCTCCTCCTCCACGGCTCGCGCCAGATCCCTGTGGGTGGCAGCGATGACACGAAAATCCACGGGGATCACACGTGTGCCACCAACACGGGTGATGCGCTTGTCATCCAGGGCGCGCAGCAGGTCGATCTGTGTCTTGGCCGAGATATCGCCGATCTCGTCAAAGAACAGCGTGCCGCCATCGGCGAGTTCGAACTTGCCTTTGCGCTGGTACGTGGCGCCGGTAAAGGCGCCTTTCTCATGACCGAACAGTTCCGACTCTATCAGCCCTTCGGGCAATCCGGCGCAGTTGACCGAGACCATCGACATGTTGCGGCGGTGACTGCCACGATGGATGGCGCGCGCCACCAGTTCCTTGCCGGTACCGCTCTCCCCCGTGATCAGCACCGTCGCATCTGTCTCGGCGATGGTCGCCGTCATGCGACGCACTTCATCCATCGCCGGCGAGTCGCCAACGATTTCGGGCATGTCCCCTTCAGCAATCGCGTCGATGCGCTCACGCAATCGTACGTTCTCACGTGCCAGACGCTGATGCGCTGCGGCCTTGCTGATGACTCGGGCCAGGTCATCGGGATCGATCGGTTTCGTGATATAGTCATAGGCGCCCGCTTTCAGCGCCTGTACCGCCGTGTCCACCGCGGCGTAGGCGGTGATGATGATCACCGTTGCCTCCGGCGCCGCCTGCTTGACGCGACGCTGCAGTTCCAGGCCGTCCATTCCCGGCATCTTGATGTCGATCAGCAACAGATCTGCCGGCTCTGTCGCCAGTCGGGTCAGCGCCTCAACGCCACCGGCGGCGGTGGTCACATGGTAGCCATCCTCGGCAAACCACTCGCGCAACGAGTCACGTACCACCTGCTCGTCGTCGACGATCAGGATCCTCGTGTTGCTGATGTCATCCATCACTGCCCTCTCCTCCCCTGTCGATACCATCGGGCAGAACACCGACTGGTACGACGTCATCCTGCTCCATGGGCTGTTGCTGCAACAACCGGTCTTCGAGTTCGGCCCGCACCGGCAGGGTCAGTGTGAAGCGGGTCCCCCGTGCGGAGGAGTCGACACCGATGTCACCTCGGTGACGCTGCACGATCCCGTAGACGACGGACAGCCCCAGGCCGACGCCATGTTTGTCCTGCTTCGTGGTGAAAAAGGGCTCGAAGATCCGCGGCTGTACCTCGGCGGCAATACCACCGCCCGTATCGGCGATGGTGACCGAAACCGTGCCCGGATCCACACTTTCCGAAGCCACCGTAAGGGTCCCGCCCTCGGGCATGGCTTCCACGGCGTTCATCAGCAGCGCCAGCAGGGCCTGTTGGATCTGCTCAGGATCACACGTCACACGGGGCAACTCCGGCGACAGCGTACGCTGCAACGTGATCTGCTGCAGTTCCAGCTTGTGACCGATGAGGAACAACGTGCGCTCGATGATCTCGTTGAGATTGGCCGCCCCCACAGGCAATCCGGTCTGCCGGGAAAACTCCAGCAGATTGCGCACGATCATGCCGCACCGCTTGGTCTCGTGGATCATCGTGCTCAGATAGGTATCGAGATCTTCCTTACGCGCGCCTCCCTTGCCGTCCTGCAGCAACCGGCGCACGAGTTTGGCGTACGTCAGGACGCCGCTCAGGGGGTTGTTGATCTCATGGGCGACAACGGCAGACAGCGTGCCCAGAGATGCCATCTTCTCGCTGTGCACGATCTTTGTCTGCGCCTGCTGCAGACTTCGCGTTTTGTCCTCCACACGCGCTTCCAGCGTATGCGCCCATTCGGTGAGTTGCCGGTTGGCGGCGGCCAGTTCCGCCGACATCTCATTGAAAGAGGCAGCAAGCCGACCGGTCTCAGATTGGCCGCGGACCGGAATCCGGTAATCAAGCTGGCCGGCGCGCAGGCGTTCGGTGCCGTGGATGAGGTCCTGCACGGGTCGATGTACGAAGCGCCAGACGAACAAGCCGCAGAGGGCCGCCACCAGGAGCATGAGGACGTAGACCTGGACCTGGAAGTGCTCGGTCTGGGCGTTGGTCGCCCGGTCGATATCAGCGAGGGATATCTGCATATCGATCACGCCAAGGATCTGCTGCTGGGCCACGGGTGGGTGACAGCCGGCAGCGGCGCAGGCTGGCTCGCTGTAGACGGGCGTGATCAGGCCGAGGATGCGACTGCCCTCTGCCCCTGCGAAGATCCGCGTCAGTTCACCCTGGGGCGGCCGGGCGACGGTCTCGCCGGAAGATCGGTGGCAACGAGTACAGGCTTCGGCATCCTTGTCGACAATGTGACCCCGTTCGTTGTCCACGGTCGAGAAGACAACAGCCCCCTTTTTGTTGTAGATACGGATGCGCTCGATACCCTTCTGGCCACCCACCTGGCGAATGGCTTCATAGACATCTGCCTTGCGGTTCTGCAGCATGCCCACACGGGTGCTGCGCAACAACGCATCGCTGAGGCGGACACCACCGACGATGGTTGCCGCCTCGAGATCTGCCGTGTGCATGCGGACCACCGCCCAGGACAGAAATGCCATGCCGACAAGCGACACAGAGGCGATGAGCGCGAAGATCCGTGCACTCAGGCTGTGGACGATCATCCCCCATCCCCTGCGGCGTGCGTCGCGGCGACACTGCCGACCTCGGTACAAAGGAATTCGCGCACTGCCAGCGACCACGACTCCGGCAGCACGGCGGGCGCGGAACCACCCCGAGCCGGCCCCAGATGGCGTCGCGACCGTCCCGTGGCTTCCGCCAGCCAACGGCAGACGACGACGCCGTGCAGAAGGTTGTTGAGGTTCGTGACGACATCCTCGGTTTCCACCTCCAGCAGCCAGCCGGCGCCGTAGGCATCCTCCTGCAGTACGTGGGGCTGCACGGCGACGAGGGAGTTGACGGCCACAACACGACCGCTGACAGGGCTGAGCACCGGGGCGCAGAGGGTGCCGCGGCAGAGGCCCCACGCCGGGGCCCCCTGTACTACCCGGGCCCCGGGGCGGGGCAGATCGACGGCATCAAACGGCCCCAGCACATGCACGACAAAGGCGTCGACGCCGACACGCACACGGTCTGGCCCCACGGCCAGGGCCCAACTGTGCGCGGGATGGTAGGACATATCGAGCTGAACCTGGATGTCGCCCACCAGCACCGGCGGATCGAGGCCGGGTTCGTGCGATCTCGCTGGCAGGCGCACCGCCGGCTCCGTATGCCTGTCGCGGTTCGAAAGCCAGTCCAGCAACAGGCACAGGGCGATCGTGGTGACTACAGCCAGTGCGACCAATTCCCAACCTCCCACTCAAGAGGGAGATCCCGGCCGTCTGACCCGCTGTCTGCTGCCGGGAATCCGGTGCAATTCTCATGCCGTTCGCCAGCGCTCCTCAGTGCTGCTCAGGTATCGTTCTCCTCTTCGCTGCGCACGTAGCGCACGAGCAGGACAAAGAGCACGAGGAAGCTGAGCAGCAGCAGGTACTCCAGCCCCTTGGTTTCGAAGATGTTGACGTAGGTGTAGGTCTCCATCGTGTGCCTCCTCAGGCTGTTGCAGGCCGCTGTTTCGGTGTGGCAAAGACAGGCATCCGGGTTACGACCCAGCGGAACACCCAGATTTCGGCGGAAATGACCATCATGGTGACGATGATCTCCTGCCAGGACGGGTAGTAGTGCACCGCCGCCCGCCAGTTGAAGGCAATGACGGAGATGTTCAGGCGATTGGCGACGATGCCGAGCAGGGCCAGAACCGCGGCGATGCGTATGACTCCGAGGCGTCGATGTCTCACACCATGAGCGAACATCGCACAGGGGACCAGGACCAGTCCCAGTCCCAGTACTTCAAACAGGTACCAGGCCCCCCAGCCGTCGGTGATCAGCGACCAGTGGTGTTCGTGCACGAAGATCAGTGTCTTGAAGAAGTAGTAGACGAACATCGAGATCGCCGCCCCCTTGGCCAGACCGTAAACGATCTCGTCGTGGGCGCCTCGATCCGCATGATCGTTGAACACCCGATCACTGATGCTACCCTCGATAATGATCATCGACAGGCCGGCAAAGATGCTGGAAGCAAAGAACAGGATCGGGATGAATTCGGAGTACCACAGGGGGTGGATCTTCGCCTTCGCCAGCAGAAACAGCGCCCCCAGACCGGATTGATGCAGTGTGGACAGAGTGATGCCGAAGATGACGGCCCCCAGCGTCAGGGCGTTCATGATGCGTCGCAACCGCCACATGCCGAGCCATTCGGCCACGACGGGGGAGAATTCCACGGCCTCCGCCATCATATAGAGCAGGAAGTGCCAGGCAACCAGAAACAGCACCGAATTGTAGCCGAAGGAGTTGCCGATGATGGGGTTGATGATGTTCCACGGCCGCCCCAGATCCAGCACCAGGGCGCCGGCATAAAACACGTAGGCCAACAGGCCATTGAGGACGGTGGCGCGCACAATGGCATGGTATTTGTCGACACGCATCACGTAGACAACAAACGTGATGATGTAGGCGCCGGCGGCGAAAGCGACACCGGTGACAACATCAAAGCCGATCCAGAACCCCCAGGGGAACTCCTGCGACAGATTGGTAACCGCCCCCAGGCCCTGGGTGAAGCGGATGTAGAGGATACCCAGGCCCAGCAACATGATCGGCACGGTGATGATGTTGAAGGGCGTCAGCATCTTGCCTCGTGGCTTCAACTCGGCAACAACAAAGCGAACCACACTCATGCCGCTCATGATGCCTCATCCTCCTCGCCCGCTGACGCTGACGACGGTTCTGTCAACCGGTTCAGGCCGTAAAGCACGCCGGGTAACCCGAAG
>JAQCJA010000196.1 GCA_027593305.1 bacterium | reverse complement strand
CATGCACGTGTCGCAACTGGTCCCGGGTTTCGTGGATCAGCTGGGCCGGCGGCCTGGCCTCCGATGATCCGGAGCAGACATCGACCATGGTCTGGAAATTCGGATGGTCGATCTCGGCGACCATCCGACGCGCCTCTGCCGCCGTCTGAATGAAGTTTGTCTGCTCCGGGCTCAGGGGTTCGATGCACAACGTCACATCATTCTCAGCAGCCATCGGCAGGCAATCACGAAAGACGCTCTTGGTGCGTTCCCAGGTCTCGTCGTAGTCCCAGCCTGGTTGCACATTTCGCTGCTTCGGCGAGCCGATGATCATCACCTTGCCGCCAAGGTCGCCGCAGAACTGCACCAGGGACTGGAAGTAATCGCGCGTTCGATTGCGGATCGCATCGTCGACGTGATTCGTATACAGCCCCTCGGGCTTGATGAGCAACCAGTGCAGACCGATGATCTCGACGCCGGACTTTTCTGCGGCGGCACGAATCTGGTCCCGGCGAGATGACGGAATGTCATCGACGGAATCTGCCAGCGTGAAAGGGGCGACCTCGACGCCGTCGTAGCCCACAGTGGCGGCATAGTCGAAAACATCCTCGATGGCCCAACCCTCGAAGTACTCGTTGCAGGTCCCGAACTTCATCGTCAGTGATCCTTTGATCGAGCGAGTGATGTCCTGCGGCGACGGTCCGCAGAGCGCGGAGAAGATAGTCTGCTGTGCGTCGGTCGCCAGTTGCCGTGGTCCCCACACCACGGGACTGTCTCCAACTCGGCCCACGCTGACGGTGCCCTGCACTGAGGACGGCTCGGCCTCAAGATTGCAGGTGGACGGAGATGCGAATCCTCGTCCTGCTCGTGATCTTGATCGCGACTTTGAGCGCCGGGCTCGGTGGCGTGCGTACCGCTCGGGCCGCGTCGAGCCCGGCACTGCCCGGGGAGCAATCGGAGCGTCAGGCGTCGACACAGTCGGCGCCGGTCCACGCCTGGCAACCCCATGTGACACTGCGCCTGCAGACCAGCGCCGCACGCGCCGACGCCCTGAGTCTGCAACAACACATCAGCGGGCATCTGGGCCCATGGCGACTGGCGGTGCTGAGTGAACGTGATCCGGGTGAGCAGCGCTGGCATGACCACGTCGTTGGCTACGTGCAGCGCAGTTCCAGGCGCCTTGATCTGGCTGTCGGCACGTTGCGACCCGCATTCGGCCAGGGATTGCTCTTCGGACGGGGGATGGCGGCAGGTGTACCGGCGCCGACAGTCAGAAAAGATGATGCGACGCTGGGCTACCGGTCCGCCGCAGAGGCGCGCACGATGGACGGCGCCGCCGTCCGCTGGCGCGGTGCCGCCTGGTCGGGGGCGCTGTTGGCGGGTGTGGTCCGCTGGGATGCCCGAGTGGCTGACGAGGGTACTGTCAGGGCTCTGCCCGAGGGTGGTGATCACAGTGGTAGCGGCGAGGCCGTACGGGATCGATTGCATGGCAGCATGGTTGCCGGTCGCTGGACGCTGCGTGCCCGACGGGCGGAGGCGGGGCTCAGCGTTCAGCGCACGGTCTTCACACGCCAGATCGACCTGCGGGGCACCGAGACACCATATGCCTTCCGCGGGCGGCAGCTGTCATCTGTCGCCGCAGATGCGAAAGGTCATCGTGGCGCGTTGCGCTGGTATGCGGCCGTAGCCCGTGCCGGACACCGGACCGCGGGACTCGCCGGTGTGTCAGGGATGTCGGCCGCCGGCATGCACGTGGATGTCCTTGGCCGTTGCTACGCGGCAGGGTTCTTTTCCCCCCTCGGGGCCGCTGCCAGTGGTGCCGAAATGAACAACGAGCGGGGTTTGACCGTGCAGGCCCGGGCCGGCCGTCGTTGGCGGGCCTGGGCAGACCTGACGCAACGGCCCGCGCCGCGATGGCGTCAGCCGTTACCGACGCATCGCCGCGCAGCCGGTGTGCGCGGGACAACACGCATCGGTCGCTGGCAATGCAGAGCTGATCTGCAGCAACGGGCGAACAGTGCCTGGATCGGCGCGGCGGCCGGTGATGAGACCACGACTCGAGCCCGTCTGCAGGGCGTGAGGTCACAAGGGCGCCTGCGCCTGACGTTGAGCGCTGATGGCGTCGACTACCGGCGTGACCTGCGCGGAGCGCGGGAGCCGGGGCGGCGTGGTGTCTCCGCTTCAGCGGCGGTTCGCTGGCAGCCCGCCCGCCTGCAGGTGAACGGTCTGCTGAGCCTGTTTCACACCGCTGGCTATGCGACGCGGGTCTACGAGTATGAACCACAGTTGCCGGGTGCCGTCAGTATCCGTCCCCTGTACGGCAGGGGTCTGCGTCTGGCCGCCGTCTGCAGTACCCGTGTTGGTCCTCTGCAGGTGGGAGTCCGCTGGCGCCTGCAGGCGGCAGCTACGGGTATGCAGCATGTGGCGGCCGTGCAGATCGAGACGCTGCATCGATCTCGTTGACATGCTGCAAACGCCTGTGTAGCTTGCCGTTTTTTCACTCTCGATGGGGTCCCGATGGCCACAAAACGACTCGATCAGGATCTGGAGGACCGGCTTCGCCGCCTCAACGAGATCGGGGCGGCGCTGTCACTGGAGCGCGATCTGCATGCCCTCCTGGATCGGATCCTGCTTGAGGCGCGTCGCTTCACGCACGCCGATGCCGGCACCCTCTACCTGGCCACCGGCACGAGCCTCACTTTCGAAGTAGCCCAGAACGACACCCTGAAGCTGGCCAATGATCCGGCGGAGGGCGTCAGCATGCCGCCCGTGGTGCTGGACGGCTCAAGTGCCTCGGGCTACTGTGCTGTGACCGGCGAAACGCTCAACATCGAAGACGTCTACGCCGAGGATGGTCCACGTCGGTTCGATGGACCCCGGCAGTACGACGAGATGACCGGATATCATACACGCTCCATGCTCGTCGTCCCCATGCGGGATCACGAGGATCAGATCACCGGCGTACTGCAACTGCTCAACGCCAAAGACCCGACGACCGGAGAGATTCGCGCTTTCTCCGTCGCCGACGAGCCTCTGGTGCTGTCCCTGGCGTCTCAGGCGGCTGTCTCGGTCAACAATGTGCGCCTCATCGACGACACGGAACGTCTCTTTCAGTCCTTCGTGCAGGTCATGGCCACCGCCATCGACGAGCGCTCGCCGTACACGGGCGGACACATCCGTCGGGTGGCGGAGATGACGATGCATATGGCACATGCCGTCAACCTCTGTACCGAGGGCCCTCTGGCGGAAAAGGTCTTCGACGAGGATCAACTCGCCGAGTTGCGGCTGGCCGCCTGGATGCACGACATCGGCAAGATCACGACACCGGAGTGGGTCGTCGACAAGCCAACCAAGCTGACGACGATCTATGATCGCATCGATCTGTTGCGCGCCCGCTATGCGTGGATTGCCGCAGAACTGGAGGCCCGTTACCAGCGCGAAAGGGCCGATCAACTGGCGGCTGGACAGCAGATCGACGCGGAGCGCACGACCCGGCACAAACAGATCTGCGCCGAGCTTGCAGACGACCTGGTCTTCCTGCAGCGGGCCAACCTGCCGGGTGAGTTCATGGAGGAGCAGGACCTGGCTCGTCTGCACCGGATCTTCAGCAAGCGCTACGCCGACGACCTGCCACCACCCCTGACCGATGAAGAACTCGAGAATCTGTCGATTCGGAAAGGCAGCCTCACCGGCAGGGAGCGGCAGAAAATCAATGACCACGCAGCGATGAGCATCCGCATGCTGGAAACGATCCCCTTTACGCGGAAACTGGCACAGGTCCCGGGAATCGCTGGCGCGCACCACGAAAAACTCGATGGCAGCGGCTATCCCAGGGGTCTGCAGGGGGAACAGATCTCGCTGCAGGCCCGGATTCTGGCTCTGGTAGACATCTTCGAATCTCTGAGTGCCGATGACCGACCCTACCGTTCCCAGCCGATTCCGCGCGATGTGGTTCTGCGCATCCTCGGTGACGAAGTGGACGCGGGACACCTCGATCGCGACGTTCTTGATCTGTTCCTGCGGGAACAGCTGTACCTGAAGCTTGACGATATCAAGGCAGCGGACCGGGGCTGACGGCAAGGACGGGAAACTCGCGACCACGGCGGCAAAAGTTTCCCTGCCGGCTCGAGCTGGCCCTGTGCGGTACCGGGTGCACCATCATTATCCACTACATGCAGTACCGAAAAATGCGCGCAGTTCCACATGTGGAGCTTTTTCGTGTCCCCTCCTGGCAACTGCCGCAGGGGGTCAGGTCCGACTCCGGCCTCGAAAAAAAACTATAACTCTCTTGTTTTACTAAAGGATATTGTGCATCGGTCCGATTATCTGAGCATCGGCAGTGGCGTCGCTGGCCTCTATTTTGCGATTCAGATCGCACGAGGCGGCGCAACTGTTTCCGTCGTCACCAAGAAGGCGGCGACGGAATCGAACACGCGCTACGCCCAGGGGGGCATCGCCACCGTTTTTGGTGGTGACGATTCGATCGAATCGCACATCCGGGATACGCTGGACGCGGGTGCCGGGTTGTGCGATGCAGCAGCGGTCGAGACGGCAATTGGCGAAGGCCCCCGGCGAGTACAGGATCTGCTTGCTTTGGGTGCTCAGTTCTCCAGGGAGGAGGACGGCCAACTGTCGCTGGGACGCGAGGGTGGCCATTCGCACCACCGCATTGTGCACGCCGACGACTGGACCGGCAGGGAAGTGGTTCGGACGCTGCTGGAGGCAGCCAGGGCCGAAGAGCGGGTGACCTTTCACGAGGATCATCAGGCACTCGACCTGATCGTCGACACGGACGGAAATTGTTGCGGCGCGTGGGTGCAGCATGGAGCACGACCCGACGGATCGGGTGGCAGGATCGAAGCTTTTTCAAGTCCGGTAACGTTGCTCGCTACCGGAGGCGCGGGCGCGATCTTTGCCAGCACGACGAATCCACCCGTGGCGACCGGAGACGGTGTGGCCATGGCGTACCGCGCCGGAGCAACGGTGGCGAATCTGGAGTTCATCCAGTTTCACCCCACAGCGCTGGCGCACCCCGAGGGCGGCTCGTACCTCATTTCAGAGGCGCTGCGGGGGTATGGAGCAGTGGTTGTGAACCACGAAGGTGAGGCCTTCGTGGAACGGCAATTGCGCCTCGGATCGTTGTCGACACGGGATGTTGTCGCACGGGCGATTGTGGCGGAGATGAAGAGCAGCGGGAAAGAGTGCGTGTTCCTCGATGTTACCGGGAAGGATCCCGAAGAGACGAGGAGGCGCTTCCCGAACATCAACAAGATGTGCCGGGGCCTGGGAATCGACATGACGACCCAGCCGATCCCGGTGGCACCTGCAGCGCACTATCTGTGTGGCGGGGTGCGTACGGACATTGATGGACGCACCGACGTGCCGGGGTTGTATGTCGCCGGTGAGACGGCCCACACCGGGCTGCACGGTGCCAACCGTCTGGCGAGCAATTCGCTGTTGGAGGGGCTTGTTTTTGGCGCCCGGGCGGCAGCGCATGCCAGCGGCAACATGGACATTCGTCGGATACGGCACGCCCCGCCAGGTATGCCGGAGCCGGCAAAACCGATCGATCCCGATCTCGCGAAGCGAGCCGGTGAGACCATCGGACGCGTGATGCTCGACGATGTCGGCATCGTTCGCACCAATACATCTCTGGGGCGAGCCTGCGGCATTCTCGATGAACTGGCGGATGAAGTGGCAGGTGCCGGCTGTGCGCCGGCAGACTTGCGCAGCAGATTGACGGTGGCTCGCCTGGTGGCACACTCGGCCCGCTCGCGGCGCGAGAGTCGAGGGGTGCATTACAACGCGGACCATCCGGAGCGAGACGACGAGAACTGGCAACACGATTCCCTGATGCGGGCCGGACGCTGAGTGACACGCGGCCGGATGGCAGACACACCGGAAGGCGGCGCGTTCGAGAAATGAAGAGATTACTCCTTACAGTCTGGGTCCTGGCAGCGGTCGTCGCCTGGGCCCTGCCGGCCGATGCCGGCGAGGGTCTCATCACGAAGGTCCGCGGCCGAACCCTGACGATTGACAAGGGTGCCGACGACGGACTGGAGATCGGTCTTGAGGTGGTCGTTGTGCGGCCCGCCAACGAGGCGATCATTCATCCGCTGACGGGTGAGAACCTCGGGGCTCCGGAGATCGAGATCGCCAGCGGGCGCATCAACAAAGTCTCGGCCCGTGCCGCATCCATCCAACTGGACGGCAATCCCATCATCACAGTCCGTTCCGGCGACCTTGCACGCTTCCTGACGATCGAAGAGAAGATGGTCATGGATCAGGAAGTGGCTACGGAGACGGCGGAACAGGCATCCCGTGAGCGCGGCGACATTCGCAGCGAGTCGTCGCGGCTGGCGCGCAGTATCAGCACCATTCAGGGATCCATCCGTGGCCTGGAGAAGGCGATCCGTGATCTGCGCCGCTTCGACGACGATGTCGTCAAGCCGCAGTTCAACGCCATCAACAAACAGGTCAACGAAATGCGCGATGAACTGAATCAATTACGCGAGACCGTCAGCCTGTTGAATGCCGTACCCGTCCAGGAGATAGGCGAGGGTGGTCAAGACGAAATGTCACAGGAAGAGGTCGAGCGCCTCCGCCTGATTATTCAGGAGGAGATCGACAAACTGCAGAGCCAGCTTGCCGTGGTGCAGCCGCCGCCGCCGATCGATGCGTCGATGGCGCCGGATCTGCAAATGGATGATGACTTTGCCAGTCTCGAAGAAGATGCGCCGATCTACACCCAGATATGGTTCTGGGCGCTGTTCGGCATCGTCGGCCTCGGCGGCGTCGGCTTCTGGTTATATACCCGGATGGGTAGCGGCAGTGACGAGGACGATGAAGAAGATGATGAAGAGGACGACGAGCTCGTGGACGACGATGACGATGATGATGATGATGACCTCGACGTCGAAGTTGAGGATGAGGAGGATGACATCGTGGTTGAGGAGACGAGTTGATGACACGCCTGACGAGTAACAGGTCTCTGCGGGCAGGTGCGCTGCTGCTGCAGGCATTGCTGGTGACAGCTGTGTCGTTGTCGCCGGCGATGGCGCAGATGAAGATGGGCGACACAGACACGGCGGGGAAAGGTCTCATCGTCCGCATCCAGTCTGCTGATCTCGTGTTCATCGATCGAGGTGCAGAGCAGGGCATCGCCAGAGGTGATCTGTTCGAGATCATCAGTTCCGAAACTCTCGTACATCCCTTGAGTGACAGCATTCTGGCAGTGATGCCGAAAAGCGTCGGCTGTCTGCAGGTACTGCAGGTCTATCAGCACACGGCGCTGGCACGGCTGCTGCAGCTGGATCGCGGTGAGGACCCCATGTTGAAGCCGATCGAGCCGGTCGTCGACGCCGACCGTCGGGCAGAGATCGAAAAGATGATGTTGCGTGGCGTGCGCGCCGCTGCTGGTGTAGATGTATCGCGGCGGGTCGCAGTGATTCCCGGCCTGTACCAGACGCGTATCGGTGAGACGCGCAAAGGCTGGGGTTTGCTGGCGGCATCCGCTACCAGTCTGATCGGCGGCTTTGCCTATCGATCCAATTCGAATGACTGGTACGATCAGTATCAGAATCTGCCGGCGGGCCTGCCCGAAAGCGACTACACGTTCTACTTCACCAAGGCACAGGACCGACGTTCGCGGAGCAACAACCTCTTCTGGCTCGCCGGGGCGCTCTATGTCTACAACTGGGTCGACATTCTGTGGCTCGGGGATGCTGCCGGGGCCGCCTATCAGGCGCCACCGTCAACTGGACTCCATGTGGATCTGGGCTTCACTGCCAGGCAAACCCTTTTGCGTCTCACCCACGGATTCTGAGGGGTTCATGCGACGCAACCGCCTGCTGGGCCTTGCATCAATTCTTCTGGCGCTGACCCTCGGGGCCA
>JAQCJA010000195.1 GCA_027593305.1 bacterium | reverse complement strand
CTTCGGCGCCGCCGGCATCTACACGCGCATGATGCTGGCGCACGATCTGGTCTGCTACAGCACGTCCGGCCACCAGCTGTCGATGCAACCCGGTGAGCCACTGATCCGATCCGGTGGCGGGTCACCCATGTCCTTTGCGACACCAACGGCGACAGAGCCACCCTTCGTACTGGATTTTGGTGCCCTCCACGGGCTCTATGACGAGGAAGACCAGCGGCTCTTCGCCGAACGGGCCCCAACACTGGTGCTGCGTTGTTTCGCCATGGGGCAGGTCTGTCAGAGCTGGGGCGGGTTGCTGACGGGGTTGACCATCGACCCGCAGCGTCGTCGCTGGACGTGGCCGGAGGCCAATCAGGGCGCCCTCATGCTCGCCTTTCGCATCGATCTCTTCGCCGATCCGGCGCAGTTCAAGGCCGAGATGGACGTTTACGCCCGCACCGTCCGAACGCTCAAGCCCCTGCACGGATTGGACGAGAGTCACATGCCCGGCGCCCTCGAGGCGGAGCGCGAGCGCAGTTGGCGCATCGAGGGTGTCCCCGTCGGCGAGCGTCATCAGCAGCGGCTGCAGGAGACAGCGGCTGAGTTCTCTCTGACGCCGCCGTGGTGACAGGAATGATTGTGAACAATCCATCACGCCGGGTATTCGGTGGCGCCATCGTCGTCGCCGCCCTCAGCCTTGCGACGTCGGCGTGTGCCTTTGATTTTTCCCTGATCGGGGACACGCCCTACAACTCTCAGGACAGCCTCGCCCTGCTGCGCATGGTCCCTTACATCAACCGGGCGAAGGTCGAATTCGTGCTGCACGCAGGGGATTTCAAGGGCGGGTCCCAGCCGTGCTCCGACGCCCTGATGGAAAGCCGGGAGGCGATGCTCGACCTCTCCCAGCACCCATTGATCCTGGTACCGGGGGACAACGACTGGACGGACTGCCATCGTCCCGGGACCGGCGTTATGCCGAGTTCCCTGAACATCTGCGCTGGCAACGTGACGGTGTGCACTTCGCGACGCTGCACATCGTCGGCAGCAACAACGGCACGAAGGACTTCGAACAGCGCACGGCGGCCGATGATGAAGAGGTCGTGCGTCGCACCGCTGCCGCCCTTGACTGGATGCGGGCGGCATTCGCCCGGGCGCAGCAGCAACATGCCGCCGGCCTGCTGCTGGCGATCCATGCCAACCCGGGCTTCGAAGCACACCATGACAGCACCTTCCGTGCCGCCTACGAGGAGTTTCGCACGGTGCTGCAACAACAGGTGATCAGCTTCGACAAACCCGTCATGCTGGTCCACGGTGATTCCCACTACTTCCGCATCGACAAACCGTTGACGGGCCCCAGTGGCAGGCGTCTGGATCTGTTCACGCGCGTCGAAACCTTCGGGGTGCCGCACAACCACTGGCTGCGTGTCAGGGTGGATCCGCAGGATCCGATGGTGTTCCGTGTGCGCCAGCAGATCGTGCCCGAGAACATTCAGCGCAACTGAGCCCCTGTGACGACCCCAGCAGAGGACGCATCAATGGCAGCAGACATCCCTGGCAACAACAGCCGGCGATTGCAGTGGTTCAGCGATCTCGGTTTTGGCCTGTTCATCCACTGGAGCATGGACAGTCAACTGGGCGCCGTCATCGGCCACTCCATGGCGGGCGCATCCGACGACTATCTCCGTCGCTTCATCAACGATCTGCCCGCCACGTTCCAACCCAGGTCGTTCGATCCCCGGGCCTGGGCCGTCCTGGCGAAGCTGGCGGGCATACGCTACGTGGTATTCACCACCAAGCATCACTCCGGTTTCTGCATGTTCCACACGCAGACGACACCCTTCGGTATCGCCAACACACCCTTCGAGCGGGACATCACCGCCGAGGTCATCGACGCATTCCGCCAACAGGGCATCGCCATTGGTCTCTACTTCTCGCCGGATGATTTCCATTTCCTGCACAGCAAGGGGATGCCGGTGCACCGGGGTGTGCGGCCCGCAGACTGTGACGGGCTGCTGGCACACAACCAGGCGCAGATGCGGGAGTTGCTGACCAACTACGGCAGGATCGACATTCTTTTTTTTGATGGCCCCGCCGAGGGACTCTGCGAATTCTGCTGGGAGATCGACGCCGATATCGTGGTCACCCGTGGCGCCATGCCGACACCCGAGCAGCACATCCCCGGCATTCCCTCCGCCGAGCCCTGGGAAGCCTGTGTCACCATGGGCACCGGGTGGCAGTACAAACCGACGAATGAGCAGTACAAGACGGGAACGCAGTTGCTCGAGTTGCTCATTGAGACGCGCGCCAAAGGTGGCAACCTGCTGCTCAATGTTGGTCCCAAGCCGGATGGCGCACTGCCGATCGAGCAGGAGGCTCTGCTGCGTGAGATCGCGCTGTGGAACTTCGTCAACGGTGAGGCCATCCGCGGCGTGCGGCCCTGGCGCATCCCCTGTGAAGGGGACGTCTGGTTCACGGCATCCAAGGATGGAACGGTCGTGTATGCCCTCATAGAGGGTGATACGCCCTGGCCACAGGGCACGCGCAAGGAGATCTCACTGTTCTCCGTTCGGGCCGGGGCGCAGACAGTGGTACAGGTGCTCGGTCAGGCTGACGATCTTGTCGCCGCGGACGGCCCCGCCATCGACTGGCACCAGGATGGTGATCGCCTGTGGATCAGCGTTGCCCGCATGCAGCGACTGTACAACAACAGACGCTGGCCCAACGCTGTCGTGCTGCGCATTGCGGATGCTCAGGTCGGACTGCTGCCGCCGGCGGTGGCGACCGGGATGGCTGGGCTCGATGTCGGCCCCCCGGCAACGGCGGGCAGTTGCCAGCTGTCGGGACGACTCCTCGACCTCGGAGAAGGGGGGAGTGTCGACGTCGGCTTCGAATTCCGCCTGCACAAGCTGCTCACGGATGCGGCCGACAACTGGCAGCCAAGCGAACGTCAGAGCCTGCACGCAGCGGGCGAGTTTGTCACCCGGATCACGGACCTGCAACCCGGGTCGGCCTACGAGTTTCGCGCCGTGGCCTGCCAGCCGACGGTTACCGTGTACGGGGACAGTGTGGTGTTTCATACCCCCCCATTGAGGGCGGAGCAGGGGCAGAAGGCGTAGATTCCGTCTTTCCCCTAACCAAGCAAGACGATGCCTGACGAACGCATGGGAGTAAGCCTATCGGCACATAGTCCAGACCGAAGTAAACGCCCTGGCCCGAGGTGGATACGTTGCCGCGGCTCAGTACCGACAGCGGCATGGGGGCTACCCTGATCGACGGGTCGACCCTGTTGTACGTGGTGGCCTGGCTGTTGCGGTCGCTCTGGCTGGCCGACTCCGAGGCGTAACTGTCAAGATTGTTGGAATAGTCAAGGCTGCCGATGAGGGTCGCCATGACGGCCAGGATCACGCAGAACACGAGGGCCACGCCCAGGCGCAGGGTGAGCAGGTTTTCCAGCAGCTCTTTGCGGATCAGGATCCACATGACGGGCGGGGGCTCCGATTGCTTCGAGTTTCCGATCCCAATGTGGGGTATTTTGCCAACTTTCCCAAACAGAACATCCGCCCTGTCACCCAGGAATGGAACGATCGACGATGGCCATGGCTGCTGCAAGGTCGTCCCCGTCGAGCCAGTGCATCGGTGTGCCGCGCCGCTCCATGCCGCGGAAGTAGGTGTCCTGGCGTTTGACGAGCTGGCCGATGGCCTGCAGCAGATCGGCGCGCATCTGCTCTGGCGTGGTGTCCCCCAGCAGATAGTGGCCGACGTGGCGGAACTCCATCCCCAGCTGATCGAGCCGTTCGATGGGAATGCCGGCATCCAGCAGCTTCTGCACCTCTTCGACGAGGCCGGCAGCGAGGCGTTCGTCCAGGCGTGTGGCGACGCGCTGGCGCAGCACGGCTCGGTCCCAGCGGATCGTCAGAACCAGGGGGCGCAATTCGGCACGGACCGTGGCGGCGCGGAGGGTGCCGGCACGGGCCTCGGCCAGGGCCACTTCCAGGGCGCGGACCAATCGTCGTTTGCCGCCACTGGTGTCGAGGTTGCGGTAGCGCTCCGGCGCCAACTGGCGCAGCCGTTCTTCGAGTTGCTCGGGGGACTGCCGCATGAGTTCGGCGCGCAGGCCCTCATCGGCGGGCTCCTGCGGGACCTCGTAGCCGCGCAGCACGGCTTCCAGATAGAGTCCCGTGCCGCCAACGACGACGGGCAGGCGACCACGGTCGGTGATGTCGGCGAAGGCGGCGTCAAAATCCTGCAGATAGTTCCACAGGCTGTACACCTGCTGCGGCCCGGCAATGTCGATGAGGTGGTAGGGAATGGAGCCGTCGGGGGTCTGGTATTCGGCCAGGTCCTTGCCACTGCCGATGTCCAGCCCCCGGTACACCTGGCGTGAGTCGACGGAGATGATCTCACCGCCATAGCGCCGGGCCAGAGCCACACCCAGCCGGGTCTTGCCCGATGCAGTGGCGCCGCAGACGACGAGCAGATTGCGGGGCAGAGCCGCCGGCAGGTGGGTGTTGTCAGCCTCATTCATGCGCACAACAGTGTAGCAGGAATGCCAGCAATTGGACAGCGCCATTTGCGCTTGGCCCGGCATCTGCGTGACAATATCCTCGACGAGCCGCAGACAGGCCGAATGCGACCGAAACCGGGAAAGCAGACCGATGCCAGGTACTTACGAATGGGAGTTCCCGCTGCCCCGCACCCACACGGGTATGCTGCAGGGCAACGGCAGATTGGGGCTGATGATCTGGGGCCAGGGCAGCGTGCTGTGCCTGACCCTCGGCCGCGCCGACCTGTGGGACCATCGCGGCGGTCTGCCGTGGACGGAGAAACAGTCGTACGCCAACATCCGCGCCTGTCTCGAAAGCGGCGATGAGTCACGACTGCGCGCGCTCTTTGAAGACACATCACGCCCCGAGGGTGAACCCCCTCGTCCGAGCATCATCCCTGTGGGTCGCCTGGAACTGGACTTCGGCCCTGGCGTGGAGCTGACGACGGGAACGCTGGACACGGCGGACGGCACGGTCACCGTGGGCCTGCGCAAGGGCCGGCGGCAGTACACCGTGCGGCTGCTGCTGGACATGCAGGCGGATCTTGCCTGTATCGAGCTGCCACCGGGCCTGATGGTGCCGAAGGTGTCGCGCTTGCCGGCGTGGAACTGGGTGGGTGTCGAACTTGCGGCGATCTCCTTTCAGCGGCCGCAACGGTTTGCCACCAGTGACGCAGCCGGGTGGTACCAGATGTTGCCCGTTGATCCCGGTGTCTGCGTCGGCTACGCCTGGCAGGGCCGCAGTCTGGTCGTTGGCGTGGCTCGTGGGCCGGACCAGCCACAGGCGCAGGCTGCTGTTGCCGCCCTGCTGAGGGCGCACGCGGCGGCGGGTATGGACACGCTCCGTCGCCGCATCGGGCGCTGGTGGAAAGCCTACTGGAAGGATGCGGCGCAACTCGAGTTGCCGGATGCGCAACTGGCATTCCTCTATGACTACGGCATGTACAAGTTCGCCGGATTGACGCAGCCGGAAGGCATCGCCGCCACGCTGCAGGGCCCGTGGATCGAAGAATACCAGATGCCGCCCTGGTCCAGCGACTACCACTTCAACATCAACGTGCAGATGTGTTACTGGCCGGCCTTCCACGGCAACCGCCTCCAACACCTGCGGCCGCTGTTCGACATGATCCATACGTGGACGCCGGTGCTGCGCCATAACGCCCACGCCTTTCTCGGCATTGACGACGGACTCATGCTGCCCCATGCCGTCGACGATCGCGGCACTTGCATGGGCGGTTTCTGGACGGGCAGCGTCGACCACGGCTGTACCGCCTGGGTGGCGCAGATGATGTACCGCTACTACCGCTACACCGTTGATCGGCGGTTCCTGGAGGAAGTGGCGTGGCCTTTCATGCAGGGCGCCATGCGTGTGTACGAAGAGATGCTGGAGGAGGAGGGTGACGGTTACGTGCTGCCCATCTCTGTTTCACCCGAGTATCGCGGTGCCGGCATGGACGCCTGGGGGCGCAACGCCAGCTTTCAGCTGGCCTGCATCCATCGCCTGAGTGAGGACCTGCAGGAGGCGGCAGCGACGCTGCGGCAGGCACCCAGGCCCATATGGGCGAAGATCACCCAGCGGCTGCCAAAGGCCTGCCTCATCGGGCCGGCGGGTGCACAGGAGATCGCTCTGTGGGAGGGCACGCCGCTGGAGGAGAGCCACCGACATCACTCGCATCTGGCGGGGATCTCACCCTTCGACCTGTTCGATCTCACCGACGATGCTACGGCGGGGCTGGTGGAGCGCAGCCTGCGGCGCTGGCTGGCGGAGGGGCCGGGGCTGTGGAGCGGCTGGTGTGTGCCCTGGGCGAGCATGATCCACACACGCGTGGGCAATGCCGATGCCGCCGTGTTGTGGCTGGAGATCTGGCGGCGCGTGTTCACCAACAAAGGGCATGGCACGCTGCACAACATCGACTTTCCCGGGGTGTCGCTCATGGGTGGACGGTCCATGGGGCAACTCGACAAGAGTCACGAGATCATGCAGATGGACGCCGGCATGTCCTGTGTTGCGGCGCTGCACGAACTGCTCGTACACGAGCGCCGCGGGGTTATCTATCTGTTCGCCGGGGCGCCGCAGCAATGGCGGGATGTCGGCTTTCGGCAGGTGCGCACGGGCGGTGCCTTCCTGCTGAGTGCCCGGCGCGCACGCGGCCAGATCCGCCAGGTGCGTATTCACAGCCTGGCCGGCGGCGTGCTGCAACTGGCCAACCCGTGGCCTGGTGCGGCGGCACGGTTGTGTCGGGCCGACGGCAGCGACAAGCGTGTGACCGGGCGGGTCCTGCGCCTGCGTGTGCCCAAGGGGGCAGTGGTGACGCTGAAACCGGACCGGCAGGTGGCGTGATGATGCAGATGACGCAGCGGCAGCGGTTCCTGGCCTTCGCCGGTTTCCAGGGGGTGGATCGAGTGCCGCGCCATGCCTCGTACACACCTCACATGCTGGCGAAGATGACCCAACATCTGGGCCGCAGCCCGTTGGTGCACTTCGACATGGACACCGGCATCGGTGCCGGCCTGCAACCGCCGCCGGGTTTTGCGCCGCCAGACCATTCGGTGTACCACGTCGGCCGGAAACATGGTGCGGATGGTTTTACCATCGATGGCAACGGCTGTGGTCACATCGACCACGGCTTCTACCACTTCACCGAATACATCAGTCCCCTGGCGTCGGCGGCAGGCATCGAGGAACTGGAGCAGTATCCCATCGCCAGCCGCGCCGGTTGGCTCGATACAGCCATGCGCCAGTCTGTGGAGCAGGCGCAGGCTGCCGGCAGGTACACGCAGATCTTTGTCGGCCACATGTACGAGAACGCCTGGCAGGTGCGGGGCTACGTGCCGTTTCTGGAAGACCTGCTGTTGCGACGCGACTGGGCCGAGACGGTGCTCGACAAGTTCTGTGACAACAATCTGCTCGTCGCCGAAGCTGCGGGGCGGGCCGGGTTCGACTGCATCGGCACGGGGGATGACGTGGCCAATCAGCAGGCCCTCATGTTTCAGCCCGAGCTCTGGCGCCAGGTGATGAAGCCGCGCTGGGCCCGGGTGATCGCGGCGGCGCGGGCCCACAAACCTGACATCCATGTGTGGTACCATTCCGACGGCAACATCTGGGACATCCTCGATGACCTGGTGGAGATCGGCATCACGATCCTCAATCCGGTGCAGCCCGAGTGTATGGATCTGCTGGCGATTCGCCGGCGCTTCGGCAAACGGCTGGCTTTTGACGGCTGCGTCGGAACACAGACGACCTTCCCCTTCGGCAGTGCGCAGGACATGCGCAGCCGGGTGCAGGAACTGGCGCAATCCCTCCACGGGACCGATGGGGGCCTCATGCTGGGGCCCACCCACGTGCTGGAGCCCGAGGTGCCGGCGGAGAATGTCG
>JAQCJA010000194.1 GCA_027593305.1 bacterium | reverse complement strand
ACGCCGGCGTCGGTGATCATCAGTGTTCGGTGCTCGGCGCCGGTGTCGCCGGCCCGCAGGTGGCTTCCGTCAATCTCGGTACCGGCAGTCAGGTGGGGCTGGTGGATGGCCCGCTGCATGAGGCCGTCGAGCATCGCCCCTTCTTCGATGGTCGGCATCTGTCGGCCGTAACCCACATCCCCTCCGGGCGCGCCCTGAATGAGTTCGTCGGTTTCCTGCAGCAGGCAGCCGCCTTCGGCCGCCCCGCCGGGGATGTGCCGCCGGATATGTGGCAGGCACTGGCACGGATCACGGCGGAGGATGTTGCCGCCTCCCGGCTCGACGTGGATCTGGCGGTGTTTGACGGCGCCCGTGGCTGGTCGGGTGGCGGTCACATCGGCGGGATCATCGAGGGCGGCCTGACACCCGGACACTATCTGGCAGCGGTCCTCGGCGCCTTCAGCCGCCAGTATGGTCAGGTCCTGGATCATCTGGACCCGGAGCGTAGCGTGCACCACGTCGCCCTCAGTGGCGGCATCTCCCGCAATCTGCCGCTTCTGGCGGACATCATCGCTGCCGCAAGCGGCCGTCAGGTGCAGGGCGCCGTCGGGTTGGACGAATCACTACTCGGCCTGCGGGCTCTGGCGCTGCACTGCGCGGGTGCTGCAGAGAACGTCGCCATCGGCCAGGCTCGTTTCGGCCGCAACTGCCTCGTACAGGAAGAGATCTCATGACCACCGGAAAACTCACGAAACGCGCCGCCATCATCAGCGGCGGAGCCGGCGCCATGGGCAGCGCCACAGCACGCCTGTTTGCCAGTGAGGGTGCCGCCGTCTGTATTGCGGATCTGGATCTGGCGAAAGCCGAGACCGTCGCCGCAGACATCCGCAGCAACGGCGGCCAGGCGCTGGCGTTGCGCCTCGATGTGCGCAATGCCGCCCAGTGGAACGGGGTCGTGACGGACGCGGAACGCGCCTTCGGCCATCTGGACACATTGTGCAGTTTTGCCGGCGCCAATCACCGGGTCTCCTTCGACCGCCAGACGATGGAGATGTGGAACCGGATCCTCGGCATCAACCTGACGGGCTGTTTCCTCGGAACCAAGGTGATCCTCCCCGCCCTGCGCCGCGCCGGCGGTGGCGTCATCCTGCATACGGGATCGCTGGCCGCCCTGCGCCAGGGTGGCGGTGGGCCAGCCTATGGGGTGTCCAAGGCCGGATTGCTGGCCCTCACACAGTCCACCGCTGCCGCCTATGCCGGCGACAACATCCGCTGTGTTCTCATCAACCCGGGGCACGTGGACACACCCTTCATCCGCGACAACGCCCCGCACAGCCCCAATGACGAGTCCACGAGCATCGACAACCCGGAAAATTACCAGCGCCGTGTGGCGGCGACGCCGATGGGGCGTATGACGATGCCCGACGACGTGGCGCGGGCGTTTCTGTTTGCCGCGTCGAGCGAAGCCTCGATGATCACCGGTTCATGGATCAACGTTGATGGGGGCGCCGGCATCTGAACCCACGCCGGCCTGCCGGGTGTCGGGCCTCCTAGGCATCGGCGTAGCGATCGAAGATGAAGATTCCCGCGGCGCCAAAAGCGACGCCCATGAACGTCATGTACAGGTAGCCGTCGAAGGCCGCTGCCAGATTGGGATTGTACATGGCCCCGGTCTCCAGCGTGCCGATCATGCCGGTTACGGAGGGCGCGAACCAGCTCGTCAGCCACAGGCCCCCAAGAAAGACAGACACCGTGATCAGGCCGAGAAAGCGGCTGGCTACCGTCTTCAGAGTTGCTGCCGCCAGGCCGAGGCCGAGGAGCAACACCGTGATCGAACCATACATGGACAGGGCCGCCGCCCACAGATCCTGTGCATCGAAGCCTGTCGGTGCGGACCGACTCGACGGGAAGCCTGGCGGCGGCAGGAATCCCTCCACGGTTGCCAGGACCTGTTCGTAGATCATGTGCACGGCGAATGTGTCGACCAGGAAAACGGCGGCAGCAAGGGTCAGGACCGCTGCCACCTTCGTCAGCAGCAGAGCGGCCCGCGGCACGGGCAACGCCAGCCATTGGTGCTGCGTGTTGCCCGACCATTCCTGCGTGATCGAGTGGATGAGCACACCCGCAAGGACCGGCGGCGACAGATAGGGCAGAAACAGCAGCACCATCGAGGCGTGCACGCCGCCATCGCTGGCGTCGTTGAGCACGACGAGAACGATCGCGACAGTGGCGACAACCAGTACGGCGCTCACGAGGCGAATGCCCTTCAGTTCCTTCAGATACAGGGCGATGTGTGGACTCACAGCACGACCTCCTCAAAGATCTCGGAGAGCGACCCGCCCTTCTGCTGCCGCAGGTCATCGGCACGCCCCTGCAGGGCGATCTGTCCATCCCGCAGATAGACGACATGCTCCACCAGCTCTTCGACTTCATCGACCATGTGGGTGGACAGAAGGATGGTCTGGGTGTCGACGCGATACTCGCGCACCAGAGCCTGCAGGATCCGGCGACGTGACGGTGGATCGATGCCGTTGAAAGGCTCATCCATCACCACCAGTCGGCTCGGCCAGGCGAAGGCGGCGACGATCTTCAGCCGCGCCCGCTGGCCCTGCGACAGTTCGCTGATACGGTGGCCGGGCGTCAGCTTCATGAAGTCGATGAGTTCCCGCGCCTTGTCCGGGTCCCAGCCGTGGTAGAAAGTGGCGAGGAAGTCCAGTTGTTCACCCACCGACATCCATGCGTAGAACGAATCTGTTTCGGGCAGGTACGCCGTCTCACCCCGGGTCAGCGGCCCCACATCCCGACCGTCGATGTGCACCGTGCCGTCACTGGGACGGGTCACACCGGCAATGATGCGGAACAGCGTGCTCTTGCCGCTGCCGTTCTCACCGAGCACACCGGTGACACAACCGGAGGCGAACCCCAGACTTACGCCGCGCAGCGCCGGCGTCCCCCGGTAGCGTTTCCACAGATTATCGACTTCGACCCTCATGGTTGTCCTGTCTCTCCTTTGATCTGCTCGAGAAGCGCGCGGATCTGTGCTGCCGTCAATCCCAGATCACGGATCTGCGCACAGAACTGCTGGCTTGCCGCCGCCGCCAGTCGGCGTCGTTCCTCATCGATCCTGTCGGGGTCGGCGGTGACAAAAGATCCCTCCCCGCGACGGGTATCAACGAAACCCTCCCGCTCCAGCTCCTGATAGGCCCGGGCCATCGTATTGGCGTTGACTCCCATGGTGGCCGCCATGTCGCGCACCGAGGGCAGTTGTCCACCAGCGGCGTGTTCGCCGCGAACGGCCCCTTTCTTGACGGCCTCCATGCGTCCTGGCCAACTCGGGAAGCGCCGATGTTCGCCTGCCATTCGCCTTAAACGGAAGGAAGTAGCCATGATCATTGAAGGTAGTACGGTTCTTGGCGGTCCGCCGCTGAAAACCCAGGTCGGTATCGTCGGAAGCGGTCAGGCGGGAATCACGCTGGCCTGGTATCTGATCAAGAAGGGGATTGACGTTACTTTGCTCGAGGGGAGCCGTCCTGTTACGATCAACGCCTGGGCCGAGGTGCGGGACAAGATGGTCTTTAACGGTCACCACCTCGGCACAACACGGATGTCGGCCACGGAAAAGGATGGTGTCCAACGCTGATTGAGAAAGCCCCCGATCCCAGGCGAGATCGGGGGCTGTTCTCATTTCTGCATGAGCTTTGTTATTGACTGAGCACGACGTGGTCGATGCAGATGGAGTCGGTGTCATTCGACTCGTTGATCTCAACCTGCGCGATGGCGGCGGTGTAGGAAACGACACCGACGAACTGGTGATTCGGGTAGATCGCCGCGGGCAGGGGCTGCAGGTGTTCGATCACATTGCCGTTGACGTCCTTGTAGACGATACCTTCACCGGGAGGCGGAGTATCCCCACCGGGATCCTGGTCGATCAGGTAGAAGCCGATCGCCGCCCTCGGTGGGTTGAGTATGATGACAAGAGAATCATCGTTGTTGTCGACGACACCATTGTTGTCGGCGGGGTCCAACTCCGGGGTATACGGAGCGGATCCCATGGTCAGGGAGTTGGGTCGGCTGACGAAGAGATCCACCATCGGGTCATTCATGTGCGGTGGCGGGTAGTGTTCGATCGTCGAGACCGTGCGCAATGCCGCTCCGACGGGGGACATGAAGGTCGCTCCCAGGGTCTGCCATTCGGCGCCGGTCAGGGGGCCGCCGGCAAGCGACTTGTCGAGGTTGAACATCGGGGCAATCGTCGGCCCCCATGGCCAGGCGTCGAAGTTGATGATGACGACCTCATTGTTCAGCTCCCCGACGAACTCATCGAAATCCCAATATGTCACCGGGAAGGCAGGTGCCAGCTCGGGCTCGCCCGGCATGTTCAATGGTGGTGGTGGTGGTGGTGGTGGTGGAGCGGGCATACGGACCTCCAGGACCCACGGATGCAGCTCTGCATCACTCAGGGCGCCGTCGGCATTCGTATCCATCATCTTGAAGAAGATGTCAGCCAACCACACCTTGGCGGCCTCTGGATCGGTGGGCGGCTCGCCGGCATCACCAGGAGGCTCTGTTTCCGGTGGCGGCGAAAGAATGATCTGGGGCGGATCCATCGGTGGGGGTGGACCCTGAGCGAGTGCGGGGCTGGCGGTGAGTCCGGCGACGAGCCCGAGTCCGGCCGTGGCACAGGCGAGGACTACGATTCGGTGCAACATGTTCATCCTCCTGATTGCAGGCGATGTGTGCGACTGCTGTGGCAACTGCTGGGTGTATGATCTGCAAGTAGATGGGTCGCGTCGGATCAAACTCCACCGGCATGGCTTGGATCCTTTCCGTCCGTGCGACATCATGTCCCAGTGTTCTACTTATCTAACACACTAATCACCTACTACGGAAACTGCAAGCAGAGCCGTCCTGCTTTCTTGTCACGACCGGCTGGTGCACTCACCTTTGCCCCTGCCATGGACTGCTACCGACATCTGCTGCGCCCCCTGCTGTTTCGTTTCGACGCCGAGGCTGTGCACGAAAGGACGCTCGCCGTCGCCGCATGGGTGGGACCAACGGGGCAGGCTTTGTTGCGACACTTCTACGGGATCCCCGATGAGCGCCTGGCGACGGATATCGCCGGGCTGCACTTCCCCAATCCCATGGGCCTGGCCGCGGGCTTCGACAAGAACGGCCGTGCCATGGGCGCCCTGGCAGCGATCGGCTTCGGCTTTCTTGAGATCGGCTCGGTATCCGCACAGCCCTCTGCAGGCAACCCCCGACCGCGGCTGTTCCGCCTGCCTGAGGACGAAGCCATCGTCGTCAACTATGGGGTTCCGAATGACGGCGCTGCCGTCGTCGCCGGGCGTGTCAACGCCGCCTCGACACATGGCCTGCTGCGCATCCCGCTGGGGGTGAATGTGGTGGAGACGAACACCGGCCGACCAACGGACCCGGATGGCGTCGTCGGCGAATTCGTTGCCGCGGCCCGCCACTTTTGCCACGGTGCCGACTACCTGACCCTGAACCTGAACTGCCCGAATACGACAGCCGGCATCAGCCCTTTCGATGACGCCGGGCGGCTGCGCGAATTGCTGCAGGCCTTGGCCGCCATCGACGGCCTGCCGCCGGTGTGGCTGAAATTCACCGCCCACTGCGACCCGCTGCGCGCCGACATGCTGTTGCAGGCCGTCGCGCCCCATCGGTTCATTGCCGGTTTCATCTTCAACCTGCCACCAGGCAAGGCCTACCCATTACGCACACCGGCGTCCATCGTCGATCCGATGCCGGGTACGCTCTGTGGGCCACCGGTGCGCGCGTTGATGGACGACACCATAGACTTCTGGTATCAGCGGATCGATCACACCCGACACACGATCATCGGTTCCGGGGGAATCACCTCCGCTGCACAGGCCTACCGCAAGATTCGTCTGGGCGCCTCGCTGGTGCAGCTGTATACGGCCCTAATCTTCAGGGGGCCAGGTTTGTTGCGCCGCATCCACGCAGGGCTGCTGCAGCTACTGGACCGCGACGGGTTCGCACAGTTGTCCGACGCCGTTGGTATCGGCTACGGGGAAGGAACCCCAGAACCATGACAACTGGACCCGACTCCAGCGCCAACAGATCGCGACTTCACGAGCCAGACAAAGGACCAGACAAAGGACCAGACCCATGACCCACCCGGATCCGTACCTCGCAACGGGCGCCACCGTGTCCCGTTGGCTCAGTGACCGTCAACGTCTGTTGCGCAACGAAGCCGAGGATGCCTTCCGCGCTGAGATCCTCGATTATGCGCCGCGACAGGCCCGGCACTGGCACCGGGACTACACCAGCGTCGAAGCCTTCGTCGAATCCGTGCGTGACAACCGCGAGCGTTGGGCTGCCGCCGTCGGTGTGCCCCCGCGTCAGGACCGCCCCTTAAACGCCCGCCTCGAGCCCTGGTTCAGCAATGACCGGATGCAGGTCTGGTGGCTGACAGTGGATTTCTTTGGCAGCCTGCAGGCCCGCGCCCTTCTCGCCCTCCCTGTGGGGGCTGGAAAGGACACACGGCGTCCGCCTCTCGTGATCGCCCAACATGGCATCGGTTCGTCTCCGGAGAAGGTCTTCGGCCTCGATGATGACGCCGACATCTATAAAGCCTATGGTCGCCGGCTCGTGGAAGAGGGCTTTGCTGTGCTGGCGCCGATGAACGTCTCCGGCGCACAGCCGCGGGCGCGCCTGACGCGGCTCTGCTCCCTCATGGGGCGCACGCTCTGGGGGGTCGAGATCGCACGGACCCAGCGCCTGCTCGATTATCTGGAGACGCGCGACGATATCGATATGAGCCGCGTCGGCATGTACGGCATCAGCCTCGGCGGCGCCTACACCCTGTTCACCACACCGCTGGAACCGCGCATCACCTGTGCGGTTGCCTGTGCATGGTTCAATCACCGGCGCAACAAAATGGCCATCGACGACGCGCGCTACTCCTGTTTTCTGTCCGTCGACGAGGAGCACGTATGGATCCCCGGCTGGTTGCGCGAATTCACCGATGCAGATCTGGTATCACTCATCTGCCCGCGGCCCTTGTTCATCGAACATGGCAAGGCCGATGGCATCGCCTGGTGGCCGCAGGTGCAGGAGGAATTTGACGCAGCCGCCGAGCCCTACCGTCAACTCGGCATCGAGGATCACATCGGCATCGAGCTGCACGAGGGTGGCCATGAGATCCGCCTGCAGGCAACCCTCGACTTCCTGCACCGCTGGTTGCAGTAGGGGCGATAATGCACTCCACGGATCTGCGCGGCACCGATTTCGCCATTGCCATCGATGGCAGGGATGCCACACTCCGTGACGTACTTGGTGAATTCGCCATCACGCGCCGCCTCGGGGTGATCTGCCCCGCGCCGCTCGACGGCCTGGGTGCGGCAACCTTGCTGATGGCGGCCGTCACCGCCTTCTACGATGGCTATCGACGGCTGGGCGGCGAGTTCTTCGCCTATGCAGATTTCTATACGCTGCAACTGCAGCCACCCGTTGCCGATTACGGCATGTTCGACATCTGGCCGGCGCACAAGAATGTGGCCGTTGATATGGATCCATCCACGGCGCTGCTGGCCGATGCCATCACCGATCGTGGCATTGACACGTTGCTTGTGCCTGAGGGCTGGCAGGGCAACAGCCCGCTGCAACCGGTGCAGCTGTCAGCGCTGCAGCGGACGCTGCGGTCCGCCTTTGTCTATGCGCCTGGCGGCACCGTCGACGGCGCCGAGATCCGCATCGGCTGTGCGCGCGAGCCATTGATGTCATGGGCGGACAAAGTGACCGCCACCGTGACCGGCGCCGGCCCCAGCTGGTTCGCCAGGACGGAAGCAGACCAGCTCGAACAATCCTTCCATCGACTTGCCCCTGCCGACGCCATCGCCCACCTCTAGCCCGGATTATTCACGCGTAGGGACGCATAGGGTCAAAAAAGGTCGGCAGCCCCCTTGTACTAGT
>JAQCJA010000193.1 GCA_027593305.1 bacterium | reverse complement strand
CCCGCCGCTGTTCCGGCGTGGCCTGGGGACCGATCAGCATGCCGTAGCCGCCGCTCTCGTTGGCTGCCTTGACGACGAGTTCATCGAGGTGCGCCAGAACATATTTGCGCTCCTCATCCTCCCAGCATTGATACGTCGGTACGTTGGGCAGGATCGGCTCCTGCCCGAGGTAGTAGCGGATCATTTCCGGGACATAGGCGTAGACCACCTTGTCGTCGGCGACGCCCGTGCCCGGCGCATTGGCCAGCGCGACGCGGCCCTCCTGATAGACACCCATCAAGCCGGGGACGCCGAGCATCGAATCCTGGCGGAAGCACGTTGGATCGATGAAATCATCATCGATTCTCCGGTAGATGACATCGACCCTCTGGAAGCCCCGCGTCGTGCGCATCATGACCAGGCCGTCCTGGACTACGAGATCACGCCCCTCGACCAGTTCGATGCCCATCTGTTGCGCCAGGAAGGCGTGTTCGAAATAGGCGGAGTTGTAGATGCCCGGTGTCAGCAAGACAACCGTCGGCTGGGGGATGTTGTCCGGTGCCAGATGCCGAAGCATGTCCAGCAGACGGGCCGGGTAGTTTTCCACGGGGCGCACGAGGGAGGCACCAAATACCTGCGGAAAGGTGCGTTTGAGGACCTGGCGGTTCTCCAACACGTAACTCACGCCGGACGGGCAGCGCATGTTGTCCTCAAGAACGTAGAACTGCCCCTTGTCATCACGGATCAGATCCGAGCCGCTCACATGACACCAGACCCCTCGCGGCGGCGCGAAGCCCATACATTGCTCGCGCAATCCGGTGGCGGACTCGAGCACGAAGGCGGGAATGACGCCGTCACTGACGATGCGACGTTGGTGATAGACGTCATCGATGAAACGGTTGAGGGCGGTGATGCGTTGCTTCAGCCCCGCTTCCACAGCCGCCCATTCCGAGGCCTGCACGATACGTGGAATGATGTCGAATGGGAAGATACGCTCCGTGCCGGCCTCTTCGCCGTACACGTTGAAGGTGATCCCCATGTTGAGCAGGGCCACCTCGGCAGCTTCCTGACGTCGACGCAACTCGCCGGCAGAGAGGGCCTCGATGCGCTGCACAAGCAGCGCCGCTCCGGAGCGCGCGGCGCCCGTCGCGTCGAACAGTTCGTCGTAGAATTCGCCGGGTTCGTAGCCGTTGAAATTCATCGTCGCCCCTGTTGCTGCCGTGGCCTCAGCATTCGGCGCCGCGAACCTCACCACCGTAATGCCGCATGCGCTCCTCGGTAGAGATGGCTGAAACTGCCGCCGGACGATAGTGGAACTGAAGGGCGCGCCGACTGTGTGGGGTCTCGTTATCCGGGCTGCTGTGGAGGGTGAGCCCGTGCCACAGGAGAACGCCCCCCGGAGGCAAGGGGACAACGACATCGCTGCCACGCGGCGCCTCGGTGTCACAGATCTGCCAGTCGCGCCGGCTGAAGTGAAGCTGCGGGCCCTGATGATGCGAGCCGGGCAGAATATGCATGGCACCATTGGCCGGGGTTGCCTGACGACGCCAGTAAAACCCACCGACGAAGGTTGCATCGATGGGCACGTTGAAGTAGGCCATATCCTGATGCCAGGGCTTCTCGCGGCCGCCAGGTGGCTTCAGCAGAGCCATGTCCTGGAAGAGTTCGGGTGTGGCGCCCTGCATGAAGAGACTGACAACGCGCAGCAGCGCTGCATCAATGCTCAGGGCCCGCAGGCGCTCGTCGTGGTCAACAAAGCCCATGAGCTTGCGCACCCGCTGCCGACGCTCGGTGGTGGTAAACGTGTCACTTGGCCCGGATCCAGTCTCAAAGGAGATGCCCCGGAACGCGGGGTTGGCGCCATCGATCAGATCTGTTACGGCGAGCAAAGCGTCGTTGATCGTGACTGCGTCAAAGCCCTGGCGTATTGCCAGATATCCCTGACGATGGAACAGGGCCAGTTCAGCATCGCCCACCGCGTCCAGGGAGGATACCAGGGGCGCCAACCGGTCATGGCAATACAGGTCGGCTGTGGCCGCGGCTGTCACGCGTCCCCAGGACGATTCCGCGGCGTCAGTTCGGCTTCGAGTTCAGCCAACTGAGGTTCGACGATGGATGTGTAGCAATCCGGGCAGATGCCGTGGCTGAAGCTGACATCTGCATGGTCCTCGATGTAGCCCTCCACCTGTTTCCAGTAGTTGTTGTCGCCGCGGATCTTCTTGCAGTACGAACAGATCGGCAACAGCCCCTGCAGCGTCTTTACCTTGCCGAGGGCAGCCTCAAGTTCCGTGACGCGTTGCGCCAGCTGTTGCTGCAGTTCGACGACACGCTCGCCAACGCCGATGCGAGCCGCCAGCTCTCGTCGACGGAAAGGTTTGGTGATGTAGTCGTTGGCCCCCGCGTCGAGGCCGGCAACGATGTCATCTTCTGACTCACGACTCGTGAGCAGGATGATATAGAGACTCTCGAGGCCCGCCATCTGCCGGGCACGCCGACAAACGTCGATGCCGTCGAGCTCGGGCATCATCCAGTCGAGGACGGCGATGGACGGGGGAGAGGGCTGCTGCAACGCTGCCCAGGCCTGCGCCCCGTCGGCGCAGACGACCAGTTCATGTCCCCAGCCGGTCAGGGTCTTCTCCAGAAGCATGCGGGACGTCGGTTCGTCTTCGGCGATGAGGATCCGCACGGGGGCCGACCTCAGACGGGCGGCGAGACTGTGGGGCCGCCATCCTCGCCTTCGCGGACGAGAATGGCGGCAGGTATCAGCACGCAGTAGCCAAGCACAAGCAGAACCGGTGCCGCCGTCAGCGACAGAAAACCATCAACCGGTGGCACCCGCAACAACACATAGCCGACGGCAATCACCAGCAGGCCGATGCCGAAAAGGATCCAGTTCTTGCGCGTGAAGGGCATGTCGGAGCGGGCCAAGTGGTGTCTCTCTGCGGTGACAGGTGGCGGGCGTTCTCTGCTTCGACGCTACTGGAAGGTGCGGTCTATCGACGCTTTTCGGGGATCCGCGCTGCGCGTCCCTTGCGATCGCGCAGATAATACAAGCGGGCCCGGCGCACACGGCCATATCGAAACGGCTCAATCTTGGCGATGCGCGGCGAATGCAGCGGGAAGATTCGCTCCACGGCAACCCCCTGGGTCACCTTGCGGACCGTGAAGGTCGCGTGGATTCCAGAGCCACGGCGCTGGATCACGTCACCCTCAAATATCTGGATGCGCTCCTTGTCCCCTTCGATGACGCGAACGTGGATTCGCACAGAGTCCCCCGCACTGAACGCGGGAAGATCACTCCTGAGCTGATTGGCGGTAATCTCACTGAGAATGCTGGCGTCCATGACGTGTCCTTTTCTCTCTTTCTCTGGTCTGCACACTCTACGATACGCTCGAGAGTGGATTCGGTTCAATCTGTGTCGGGTGCGCCCGTGCGCTCCCATACATCAATGAGGCGCCGTTCCTCATCATCGAGGTCAGCACCAGGCAACAGGTCAGGCCGCCGCTCAAAGGTCCGACGCAGGGACTGCCGTCGTCGCCAGGCATCGATGCGGCCATGATCGCCACTGAGCAACTCCTGTGGCACGTCCTGCCCCTCAAAGCGGGCCGGTCGTGTGTACCACGGACAATCGAGCAGGCCGTCGTCGTGGAACGAATCGGCCATGGCAGAACTGAAATCTCCGAGCACCCCGGGTATGAGGCGCACAACGGCATCAATCAGTACCAGAGCCGCCGGCTCGCCACCGGTCAGGACATAATCCCCAATGGACACATCCTGATCGATACAACGTGTGCGGGCCCGCTCATCGACCCCCTTGTAGTGCCCACAGAGCAGTACGAGATGCTCGTGCATTGACAGCCTCGTCGCCAGGGCCTGATTGAGACGGTCCCCATCGGCACTCAGGTAGATGCTGTGACCGCGTGACAACTGCAGGGCATCCCAGCAGGCAGCCACGGGTTCGGGCTTGAGCAACATGCCGCGACCACCCCCGAAAGGTGCGTCGTCCACCGTGCCATGACGATCCATTGCGTACTGGCGCAGATCGTGCACAGCGATTTCAACATGGCCGTCGGTGACGGCACGACCAAGTATGCTCGTGCTCAGCGGGTCGGTGAAGAACCCCGGGAACAGGGTGACGATGTCAATCTTCACGTCTCCTGCTCGCTCCCGGGCGCCTGAACCGACGCGGGCGAGAGATCTACCGTCGACGGCAGATCCTGCTGAAACAGGTCATCCACGCCTCGCACCGTGATACGTCCTGCCTCTGTGTCGATATCAACGACAAAGCTCTTGACCGCCGGAATCAGCACTTCGCCGCCGTCGTCAGGGCGGACTGCATAAACATCAGTGGAAGGCATACTCAGGACTTCGGTAACGACCCCACGGCGCACTTGCAGGTCCTGATCCCAAACTTCACAACCGACAACATCAAAGATGTAAAACGCCCCTTCGGGCAACGGTGCCAACTCTGTAACCGGAACGGTGAGATAGCCGCCCACGAGCTGTTCTCGTGCCGCCTCCGGGGTATCGACCCCGGTGAACTTGATCACCGGGCCACGATTGTCCGACCGGCGGTGCTGAATCTTCAACTCCCGGTCGGGCTTGCCCGGCCGTTCCAGACGAACCCGACGCAACCCGACAAAACGCTCAGCATCCCACGACAGCAACTCGATGCCGACCTCACCCTGGATTCCCTTTGGGCGCGCTACATAACCAATGGCGACCCGCTCGGGTGTGTCCCGCCTGGGCGGGTCTGGCGCACTCACCTGGAGCCTCGGAATCCGCTACTTCTCCTCGGGCGCGCCAGCCTCAGGTGCCGTTGCCGGTGCTGCAGCTTCGGCAACGGGCGCTGCGACCGTTGCTTCTTCGGCAGCAGGGGCCGCCATGGAGCCAGCCAACTTCTTGCGACGCTTGGGCTTGACAGCTTTGAGGGCCATCTCATTCTCAGTGCCTTCAAAGCCACGCCAGCGAGCCAGCAGGCCCTTGTTGTTGAACAGGTCGCGGACGGTGTCCGTCATCTGGGCGCCGTTGTTCAGCCAGGTGATGGCAGCTTCCTCGTTGACGTCAAAGCGGGCATGCACCGGATCATAGGTGCCCAGTTCCTCTATGGCCTGACCAGACCGGGGTTGATTGTCGGTCATGACCACTATGCGATAGAAGGGACGACGCCTGCGTCCCATCCTTTTCAGTCGAAGCTTGACCAATGAACGTTTGCTCCTCGAGTAGTGTGCGAAATCTTGTCTGGGAACGTCGTTGTTGTTATCTGGCGCCGGGAAAGCCGGCCGGCATCTGCGCCATGCTGCGACCGCGAATCTTCCGCCCGGGGCGGCTCATCTGGCGCATCATCTTCTGCATCGCGCCGAACTGCTTGACCAGTCGGTTCACATCCTGGATTGACGTGCCGCTGCCACGGGCGATCCGGCGACGGCGACTGCCGTTGAGAAGCTGCGGCTTCTGGCGCTCGGCGATGGTCATCGAATTGATGATCGCTTCCGTCTGCTTGAAGGCACCATCGTCAACCTGCATACCCTTGAGCGCCTTGTTGGCGCCCGGGATCATGCCGAGCAACTGATCGAGTGGACCCATACGCTTGACCGCCTGCAACTGCTCCTTGAAGTCCTCAAAGGTGAAGGTGTCCTTGCGCATCTTTGCTTCCATGCGCTGCGCCTGATCTTTGTCGAAGGCATGTTCGGCCTTCTCGACCAGGGACAGGACGTCACCCATGCCGAGAATCCTTGAGGCGACACGTTCCGGGTGGAAGGGCTCCAGCGCATCGAGCATTTCTCCGGTGCCGATGAACTTGATCGGAGCCCCCGTAACCTGCCGGATCGACAACGCGGCACCGCCACGTGCATCACCCTCCATCTTCGAGAGAATGATACCGTCGAGGGCCAGCGCCTCATGGAAACGTGTTGCTGTTTCCACGGATTGCTGACCGAGCATGGCATCGGCGACAAAAAGAATCTCGTGCGGTTTGCAGACGTCGCGGATCTTCGTCACCTGGGCCATCATCTCCTCGTCGATGCTGGTACGACCAGCCGTGTCGAGAAAGACGATGCTGCGGTTGCGGCTGCGCGCCTGCAACACTCCGAGCCTGCAGATCTCTACCGGGTCGGATGTGCCCGCCTCTTCAGGTCCAAAGACCTCTACACCGAGCGTCGCGCCATGCGTGCGCAGTTGCTCGACGGCGGCGGGACGTGTCGTGTCGGCGGCCACGAGGTAGGGGAGGCGATCCCGCTGCTGAAAGTGCAGGGCCAGCTTGCCGGCGATGGTGGTCTTGCCAGCGCCCTGAAGACCGGCAAGAAGCACGATGGTCGGTGGTTGTGGTGCCAGATCGATGGTCGCTGTCGCGGTGCCAAGCAGACTGACGAGTTCGCTGTGTACAATCCGGATCACCTGTTGGCCGGGGGTCAGGCTCTTCATGACCTCCTGGCCCAGGGCCCGCTCACGCACCCGACCGAGAAAGTCCTTGGCAACCTTGAAGTTGACGTCCGCCTCGAGCAGGGCCCGCCGGATCTCACGCAGGGACTCATCGAGGGCCCGCTCGGAGATGCGGCCCTGCCCGCGCAATTGGCGAAACACGTCATCAAGACGCTCTGTGAGTCGATCGAACAAGGGCCGCTTGCCTGGATCAGGGTGGCATGGATCATACAGAGGTCGACAGCCCTGTGGGGGGAAATCGCCACAAGGATAGAAACCGGTGCTCTAGAAGCTGCACAATATAGTGTTGGGACGGCGGATACGCCACACGGACAGCGACGCTGATACACACAGAGCCGCCCGATGATGCCCCCGGGCCCGCTGGCCCGGCGACGGCCGCAAGCCGACTCCTGTCGTCCGGCTAGCGACCGCGGATCTGCCGGATCGCGGCGGCCGGGTCTTCGGCCTTGAAAACAGCCGACCCGGCGACCAGCCAGCGGGCGCCGGCGTCGCGGCAGCGGGCGGCATTGGCGGGGCTGACGCCGCCGTCGATCTCGATGTCCACCGGCAATCCGGCCGCGTCGATCGCCTGGCGCAGGGCGCGCACCTTCTGCAGCACTTCAGGCATGAAGGATTGACCACCGAACCCGGGTTCCACCGACATGACGAGAGCCAGATCGATGTGTTCGAGCCAGGGCAGCATGCCGTCCACCGGAGTGTTCGGATTGACCGCCAGCCCCCGGCGGCAACCGAGTCGGCCGATCTCCTCCAGCAGGGCCCGCGGGTCGTGGGCGACCTCCAGATGTACTGTCAGCGAGTCAGCGCCTGCCGCACGGAAGGGTTCGAGATACGGCCCCGGCTCGGCCAGCATCAGGTGGGTGTCAAGATGCATGGTCGTGCACCGGCGGACGGCCTCGACAATGGGGATGCCATAACTCAGATTGGGAACAAAATGGCCATCCATGATGTCCAGGTGCAGCAGATCGGCCCCGGCCGTTTCAACACGCTCGATTTCCTCCTGCATGCGGGCAAAATCAGCGGCCAGCAGTGACGGGGCGACACGGATATCGTGCGTTTTCATCAGTCTTCCTTCGAGGTAGTTTCGCGGCGCACGCTGACGACCAGATCGACCCTGGTCTCTCTGGCGACGCCGGCACCCGGTTGGGGGGACTGCGACAGGACCTGACCCGGGGGCAGCAGTTCGGCGACACGCTCGCTGATCGCGCCCAGGACCATCTCGTACTTACGCAGACTGTCTTCGGCGGCGCTGACCTGCAGGCCGATGAGATCCGGTACGGGCTTGTTGGCAAACGGCGAGCCGCTGCTGACAACAAGATCAATACTCGTACCGCGTGCGACGCGCGCCTGGGCAGCCGGCTGCTGGCGGACGACAACGCCCTCGGGGATGCTTGAGTGTGACGCGAGGCGCACGCTGCCGAGGGTCAGTTGGTGACTCTGGATCTGCAGGCCAGCTTCGCGCAGACTGCCGCCGCTGACATCCGGTACCGCGTAGAGACGGTGGCCGCGACTGATATCAACAAAAACGCGCCGAGCGCGCTTGATTCTCTGTCCGGGGGCTGGGGCCTGGTCAAC
>JAQCJA010000192.1 GCA_027593305.1 bacterium | reverse complement strand
TGCTGCAGACAGGACACGGCGATCGACGCAGCATCCCCAACACAATCCGACGGGTACAGAAGGCGTACGCCGACCAGCCGGTGATGCCCGTCATCAACGGCGAGGTGTGTTACGAAGGCATCGGCGAAGCCTGCCGGCAGGAAGTGCAGCGCTTCATGTTCTGGGCCTGTGTGCTGTCGGGTGCCTGTGGCCACACCTACGGCGCCAACGGCATCTGGCAGGTCAACAACAGGGAGCGGCCGTACGGGCCCTCGCCGCACGGCATGGCCTGGGGCCACACCCCCTGGGACGAAGCCAGTCAGTTGCCCGGATCCGGCCAGCTCGGGCTGGCCAGGGCCTTCCTCGCCAGATACGAGTGGTGGCGCTTCGAGCCCCATCTCGAGTGGGTTGACCCCGCCGCTACCGCCGATGAGCCCAACGCCGCGTTTGCCGCCGGGATCCCGGGTCAGGTGCGGGTGGTCTTTCTGCCCAGCGGCGTGTGGGGGACCACGGTGAAGAGCATCGAGCCGGGCCGCTCGTATCACGCCTCCCTGTTCAGTCCGGTGGACGGCGATGAGCGGGACATCGGTCTCGTCGAGGCGGATGCGCATGGAGACTGGCGCAATCCCATTGTGCGGGCGCCGATCTTTCAGGACTGGGTGCTGGTACTGGACGCTGTGTGATCGACGGCTCAGTCGACGGCAGCGGATCAGTACCTTGACCATCTCGATGGCGCTATTTATCTGTCTCTTACACGCACCCGCTTGATGCATTCCGACCACAGGTTGGCACCAGGCATCAACACGTCTGACTCACACCGTTCAGCAGAGGAGAACCTGCCATGGCGCACACATTCGAAGAACTGCGAAAGTTGAAAGTTGACCGTCTGCGCGAAATCGCCGCCGAATTGGGTGATGCCCGCCTCGAGGGCAACACGCAGATGAACAAGGACCACCTGCTGCCGCTGCTGTGTCAGGTCCTGGGCATCGACATGCACGTCCACCATGTGGTCGTCGGCGTCGACAAGAAGTCCATCAAGGCTCGCATCAGGACGCTCAAGCAGGAGCGCGACCAGGCCCTGGCGGACAAGGACAGCACACGCCTCAAGCAGGTACGCCGGAAGATCCACAAGATGAAGCGCAACCTGCACAAAGCCACGGTCTGAAGAAGATGCAACTGCCAGGTGACGCGGCGACTCAGCCGGTCGTCCGGCGGCCATGTTCCCGGTAATGGGCGAAACCCGCCACCAGGGCGGCGATGTTGTCGAAGGGTGTGCCCGGGGTAATCGTGCTGGAGCCCCCCAGAAACAGCCCGGTGCGCGGGCCCTTTTCCACCAGCCAGCGGATGTCGTCGCGCACGGCACCAGGTGAAGCGAAGGGCAGTGTTGTCGTAACGGATACGCCGGCGATGATGATCAGGTCATCGCCGGCCTTCGATTTCATGGCGCAGATCCTCCGCTAGTCCATGCCATCCTCGTACTGGAACCCCTGGAAGCCGGCGATGCCCGCCTCCAGCAGGCGTGGCACCATCTCCATCAGATTGCCGTCACAGTGCCAGAGCAGGCGTACCCCCGCCTGCACCAGGGGCTCAATCGACCGAAGTGGGGCAGCCACAGCCGATCGAGGCTGTCGATGTGGACCAGTGTCCCCCGTGAGTCGGCCATGTCGTGATCGAGGCGACAGAGGGGCGGCAGCCCGCCCTCGGTGACGGCCCGCGCCGCCGCCCGATTGTGCATTCGTGCCACCTCGGCCTGCAGTTGGGCCGAATCGGGCGAGGTTCCTGGTGTCACGGCAGACCTCTCGTGTGCGCGGGACAAAGAGATGGGATACTCACCGGTAGAGCCTTCCCTGCAGTGAGCCCTGTACCTACCCCCAGTATTGAGCAAGGACCCCATGCCGCACAACATCTCCTCCCGTGAGCGCATGCTGGCCACGATCGCCCACGAGGAAACCGACTACACGCCGTGCAGCTTCATGATCTACAACGCGCTGCGCAGCCACTGCTGCGATCAGTACGAATTTGTCGAACGCCAGATCGCCATGGGTCTCGATACCTGTATGGGGCTGCCGGTGCGCGACACGACCCGCGATCGGTCGACATCCGAGCAAGCCGATCTGCACGGCCTGCCCGTGCGCTTCCGCGACAACGTGCAGGTGGAGGACTGGCGCCAGGATGAAGCGGATGCGCGCTACCCCATCCTGCACCGCCGCTACACAACACCGGCAGGAACACTCACCACATCTGTTGCTAGGACGGACGACTGGGTGCAGGGGGACCGTGTGCCGCTCTTTGATGACTTCGTCATCCCTCGAGCGCGCAAACGACTCATCACCGGTGTCGATGATCTGCCGGCGCTGCGCTGCCTGCTGACGCCACCCACGGATGCTGAGATCAACCAGTTCCGGCAGACATCGCAGCGGGCCAAGCAGACCGCTGACGATCTGGGCCTGATGACCATTGGCGAGTGGGGCGGTCTCTTCGACATCGCCTGCTGGCTCTGTGGCATGGAGGAACTCGTCTGCGCCGCCATCGAGCAGCCCGCATACCTCGAGGAACTGCTGGCCATCATCGCCGACTGGAACCGCGTGCGCGAAGAGGTCGTGCTTGCTGTCGGTGTCGATCTCTACATCCGTCGTGGCTGGTATGAGACCACCGACTTCTGGTCGCCGACGCTGTACGAACGCTTCATCCTGCCGGATCTCAAGGCCGATGTCCGCCGCTGCCACGAGGCGGATACGAAACTGGCGGTCATTTCGACAAGTTCCTTCACACCCCTGCTCGACGACTACATCGAAGCCGGCATCGATGTCCTTATCGGCGCCGATCCAGTACAGGACGCACGCGCCGATCTGCCGCTGATGAAACGGAGGCTCGCCGGAAAGGTCGCCATCTGGGGCGGCGTCAACGGCTTTGTCACCGTCGAGATGGGCACAGCGGAGGATGTACGGCGCGCCGTCACCGAAGCCATGGAGATTCTCGCCCCGGGAGGCGGCTTCATCCTCTCACCGGTGGACAATGTTGTCGACGACAGCCCGGCGACGCGGGCCAACGTCGACGCCTTCCTGCAGACGTGGCGGGCGCTGCGCTGAGTCGACCCTAGCGAGGTCCTGACTCGTACGCCTGGACGGCCTGCGCCACCGCCCGGGTGAGATAGCTCTCCACCTGTGCCAGGGCTTCCTCGCCGAATTCTCGTGAAGCGTGGCTGCTTACATCCTCACCCCGGTAGTACCCGGCCTGGCCAGTGCTCTCGTCGCGGATGGCCGCGAGCCTCACGGCGTCGGGATCAAGAGCCAGGTAGATGGAGGTCTCCCACTTTCCTGCGTGATCCCCGCCACCACATGCGAGCTCTTCCCAGAAGGCGATCCCCCTGGCCCGACCTGCCTGCGAGAAGGCTTCGGCTGCCTCCTGCAGAATCCGGGTCTGCACGGCCGGGTAATGTCCGGTATAGGCGACGATGACCTGGAAGCCAAGATTGGCGAGCCCGTCGAAGGTCTCGGCGAGGAAGGTCCGCAAGGTCTGCTCCCGGTAGAGGAGATCCCCGACCTGGGCGTGGCGCCGGCGGAACTCGGCGTCGTCCGCTTCACGGCAGTCCCCGTGAATCCCGGCCTGATGGTTCGCTGGGAGCACGACACCGCCAAGCTCCGTTGCCAGCCGCATGCAGACCGCGTGGGCCTTGAGCCCGTCCAGGCCCCAGGGCAGGTGTCCCCCGTGTTTTTCCAGGATACCCAGGGGCAACCAGGCAACGGGGTGCTCCGCGATCAATTCGAAGAGTTCATCCCCATAGAGCCACTCGTACCGGCGTTCGCTCTGTCTCACTTCTGCCTCCTCTGCTGGCGCCCGCTGCGGATCGTCAGCGGTGTAGCACCAATCGGTTCTGCTGCGCGCAGAGCAGGCCCGAGTTTTCCGCATGGACATACCAGCCGATGGGAACCCCGGTGAACCGGTATCGATCTTCCCCACCTTCGGCATCGATCGTGTACAGCTGCTCGGTGTTCCACAGCGCCAGACCCCCATGGCCCGTGATGCTCATGCCACGCAAAGCGGGCGCAACACGGATTGCTGCAAGCCGCCGGCCCGTAGCGTCAAAGGTGACAAGCCCGCCGAACTGGTCGGCCACGTACAGGCGGGCCGCCGCCTCAGATTCCGGTCCTGCCATCACGCCCAGGGCGACGGGTGCGCCGCCGATCCCCGCATCCCAGAGAGGATCCCCGCTGGCTTCATCGTACATGGTGAGTTGATGGACCGCGCCGTGGCGCAGCACGACCATGCGACCTGGCCCACCCGGGGTGAGGGGCCCCACGCGAAAGTCGACAACACCACAACTGTCCCAGCCATCCGTCGAACGGCCCATGGCGTCCACACTGCGACGGTACGCGACATTCTCCCGTGCCTGGGGGGACAGCACCCACCCTCGCACCGTGGAGCCACACGACAGCCACGTATGCCCGACGAGAAACTCCAGATCACCGGCGGCTGACTGATGTGCCTGCAGCCGATCGGGCCATCCGTACGGGCTCACGACATCGTCGAGCAGCAAACCGGCGTTACCATCGAGGAAGATGATGTTTGTACTGCCTGTGCCCACGGCGACGATCTGTTGCCCACTTGCCGGATCACACCCCGCGGCAAGGGCGCCGATGGCGGGGGTCGACAGGAACCACCAGGGCCAGAAAGCGCGCTCCTCACGGAACGGACAGCTGTAGCGCCATTGTTCAGCCCCTGCCGGATCGAATCGGTGGACGTCGCCGGCGCGCGTACCGACCACCAGGTCCTGGTCGGTGACTGTCAGCGCCGTGATGGCAGTGGCACAGCGGGTCTTCCATTGCGCCTTGCCATCCGCATCCACGACAACAACGTCCCCATCATCGGTACCGACAGCCAATGCAGAGCCATCTGCTGTCTGCGTCCACGCCGTTATCGAAGCCGATGGTGGCAGGTCGAAGGCCCAGCGCCCCGACAATGCGCGTGGCCCAGCGTGAACAGATGGACCCGAGGGCGTTGCAGGGGCTCGATCCGGCATCTGTCGGCCAACGCTGACACGGATCGCCATCTCTCCCGCTGCCTCACCCGTGTCGAATTCACACACTTCATCGGTGCCGGTGAGCTTCCATCCCCCGTCTCTGCTGGCAAGCCGATACTCCGTGCCGTCCGTCCCGGCGACAGCATGCAGCAGTGTCGCCACTTCCACGTCTGGCCTACCTGCGGGCAAGTTCAGCAAGCCATGCAACATCAATTCCGTCGTCGCAGGTGTACCCGCAGGTGCGCCCAGTGCCGGGTAACTGTCCGTCTCGGCATGCAGGCGCAGACCACCGGCGACCTGCACATGGAAGCGCCCTGCGACCTCAGCGATCGAGATGGCGAAGGTCTGATGGTCATCCTCGATGCCCAGTACGCGACCTGCGCAGCGCCAGTTCACGCCGAGGGACCAGGGCCACGTCGCCTCGCCCTGCACCAGGATGTGATCCACAATCAGCACGTAGGCCGACGGTTTCCAGTACAGGGACCGAAACCAGCGATGGTGTCCGTCGGCACTGATTGCGAAACTGAACAGGTGGCCACCGGCGACGGCCCGCTGTACCAGCACTTCAGCGCCCTCGCTCATGCCGGCACCAAGGCCGCCGATGCTGACGGTGGCCCGGGAGTGCCGCCAGGGGCTGGCACTGCGCGGATACAGGGGCACCAGATCCGCCGTGATCAGCCGCTGGCCAAAGCGTTCGTACGCCGCAAGGGTCCCCACATTGGGCAGACTCTTGCCGCCGCTGCGTACCCCGATCACCATGAGGTACTCATCCGCCGCCGCCCAGCCACTGCGGCCCACGGCACGATCAAAACCTTTGCCGGCGCGGATCGTCGGCGCCTGCCACTGCCGCAGACGCTCATTCATGGGATACACCGTCAGGCCGACGGCGTCATCTGGCTCCACGGCCTCGACGTCAGCCGCCCACGCCTGGCCGGCGGTGAACTGCAGGATTCGATCCATGCCCCGTGCCACCTGACGTTCGCGCAGATCCGCTACATGCAGGTAACGCCCGTCCTTGAGCAGGCAGGCCAGCTTGCGCAGCAAGTGATAGGGATACCGACTCGGATCCGTCTGTGGTCCCAGTACCAGCTGGCCCGTGTTCGTACACAACCCTGCAACACGCTCCGCCCACAACCGGATGTGGGGATCCTTGGCGATGGCCCCGGGATGACGTAGTACCATCCATTCGAGATACACATCCAGGTAGCTTGCGTAGCCTTCGGTGAGCCCCGTGAGTGGCACGTCGGTGCCCGCCTGCGCCTCGAAGTACGCATCGGCCACGGCCCGTTCGTCAAGCCAGCGATCCTCACCGGTTTCACGCCAGAGCCAGTCGGCGCCGATCCACAGATTCAGTGCGTCACAGGCGATGTGACGACTGAAGATCTGTGTGCCTCCTGAGGCGGCCTGAATCATCTGCTTGCTGGCGATGCCACTCTCCGTCAGCAGATAGCAACGCATGGCACCGCTGATCTCCAGCCGCTCATGCGCAGCAAAGACCGGACAGTCACCCAGCACGGCCCACAACTGGAACATGCGGATGGATTTGTAGTGATAGAGCCGCTGCAGCACGCCGCGTCTGGCTTCGGCCAGCAGAGCCCGGCGATAGTCCTGCGCATCCTCCAGACGCCCGGTGTACAGGTAGCGCAGGCCAAACTGGGATGAGCGCGACAGGTGGAAGTTGTCGGCATGGGGGCCGTACATGCCCAGGCGCAACAGATGGTTGCGTGCCGTACCGGTGACAAAGCCCGATTCGTAGGGCGACTCAGGCAGCGCACTCTCCGGTGTCAGGATCGGACTGGCCGCCGTACCCAGGCAATCCATGCGGTCTGCGGGCAGGGGCAGATGATCATCGCCGAGGCGCACGTGCAGCTGCCATGAAACGGTCCCGCCATCGGCCGCCGCGAGCTGCTCGAGGAAACGTGTCGTTGCTGCCGACACCCCCGGCAGATCACTGCCCCCAAGAAGCAACACGTGATCACCCTGCCGTTGCGCGGACGGAATCAGCTGTAGAACGCTGCCACCGACACCGGGATACCAGCGATCCACAAGTGTCTGCCAGTTGCCATAGAGAGCCGCAACAAAGGCGTTATCCGCCAGACATCCCAGAGCGATCGCATGACGCGTGGACAGCCCCGCAAGGGCCCCGTCGCCGGAGACAACGGCCAGTTCCACGCCGCGGTGGATGCGCACAGCCTGCACGATGCGCCGGGCCTGGCCGTCGAGGGACCCAGCCGACGGCACCACCACCGTTGCCTCTGCGATGTGGAAACCGGGCTGCGTACCTGCCCCCGTTCCGTCGGTCGTCACCCGCGGTCAGGTCCCAGGTGGCGTCCGCACCAGTCGATGATGTCGACACGACCGTCGTCCGGTGCAGGCAGCGTCACGTGCCCGACGATCTCCTGCAGGTCCTGCGGCAGCGCGCCGCAGGGCACCGTAACAAATGCCGCCTCCCCGCGGCTACTGCCGAAATGCAGCGCCCGCGCCAGCTGCTGCTTGCCTGTTCCCGGTTCGCCTGTCAGCAGGACCCGGGTCCGGGGCTGCTCGCGCAGCGTGCGTTCGGAGGGGACCAGCCCGTGCGCGTCGAGCAAGGGCACGATCCGCTCTTCATACACCTGCTCGAAGTCCGCCATGCGTTCCGGGGCAACCCAGAAGGACAGGCGTGCCAGGGCGGTCAACTCGGCCGCAAGCGTCTGGACGGGCAGCAGCACGATGGCTGACAGCAGCAGCCCGGACGGGAATCCAGACCACAGTCCCCACCGCCAGCTGCCCGGAAGCTGCTTCGAGCGTCTCATCAGGTGCATCTGTGGGGCTCCATCCGGGACCAAGGGGGGGTGACACGTGGCGCCGACACGTGACGGTGCTTGACCGAAGTCTATAGTCTGCGTGGAGCCTTCGCTCGCCGTCGACAGACGGCGTTCAGCGGTAGAGATGTATCTGCACGAAGAGATCGCTGCCGGTTTGCCCCGCCGCCGGCATGAGCAGGCGGAAGCGGCCGTCCAGGGTCACACCGGCATAGGGTGACAC
>JAQCJA010000191.1 GCA_027593305.1 bacterium | reverse complement strand
GTTGAAGTCCTGTACCAGACCACTCAGCAGCAGCATCGTCGACTGCAACCCGTCGGCATGTTTGTAGACGTAGGCCACCGGTTTCTCCACCAGCTTCTTCAACTCGTCGATGTTGGGGAAGGGGTTGTTGAACCCTGGGCGTGCCGGCGTGATCGTATGGCTGCGCGTCAGCGCCGCCTCGAACAGTTCCCGGGACCAGACGCCCTTGTGATGGGCCTCCCAGAACTGCTCGTCACGATAGGCCTGCAACCAGACCACACCGTGCTCACCCCCGGCGCGCCGTTCGACCATACACTGCAACGTTTCCAGGCCATGAAAGTCGTAGCTGTCGACGCCACCGTAACAGACACACACAGCCTCCTCCACCCTGGCCCCAAGGGGCATCTCGACCTGCGGCGTGCGCCAGGTTACCGGCAGCGAGGATCCGGCCATGAAGGGAATGCCCAGTTCGACCGCTTGATCGTACATCTGCCGGGCCCACTCCCAGTTCCATGACAGATGCTTGTCGTTGAAAACGGGCGCCACTTTGCCCGTGGTGCGGAACACGGAAACCATCTGCTGAAAGAACTCATATCTGGGATACTGATGCTGCCCCTTCTCGTTGCGGTGGTACTTGCCATGCTCGCCCACGAGCAGAATGCCATCGACGGCCAGATCGGAGCCACCCAGGGTCAGCGCCTCGGCGATGGTGGGCACCAGCTTCATCTGCGGGAAGCGGGCGAGCCGATCCGGCGTCAGATCCCCCTCTGGGCGCTGGTCGACATACAGCGACACCACATCCATCTCCGGGTGATGATGGCCGCCATTCCAGCCGTAGCCCTCGAGGAAGCGGTCGACGATATGCTGGCCATGGGAGAACTTGCGGTACTCCGTGACGACAGCGGCGATCTTCAGTCGTTTCTTGTTCGCACTCGTCTTCGCACTCAAGGGCCTGCCTCCTTAGCGATCTGCGCGGATGTCACAAGATAGACCCCTGCGGCATCCGACTCCAGAGCCCGAGGTGTCGTTGACGAAGGGGGGGCGGGCAGGGATGTTAGCGGCATGCACCCCGGAGCACGACAGACGGCCTTGATCCTTGCTCTGGGAGCCGCACTCCTGTCGGTGACAACGTCGTCGGCCCAGGATCCCTCGACCGACCCCGGCAGCGAGTCGGTCACGCTTCTGCTGACGGGGCCGGCGGATTTCGATGCCAGCGGCCGCATTGACCTGGACGATCTGGCATTGTTGTTCCTGGCCATGGGCAGCGCCGACCTCCGTTTTGATCTGGACGGCAGTGGCGTTGTGGACGTGGGCGATCTGTTCCGCTTCGCTGATATTGTTCCCGAGCCACTGCCCGTCACGCCCGCGGATCCGGCGCCGAGTTTTACCGCCCGCACAACGCGGCAGCACCTGATCCTGTCCATGCCGGCCTACGCTGTGCGCATCCGTCACGGGACGCCCTTCGGCATCTCTTCCCTCAAGTACCGCGGTCAGCGCATCGATTTTGCCCACAAGGATCTGCCCCTGGCCGACTGGGAGTGGTTGCGGTACCGACCCGCCGGCCTGACGGAACAACGCACCAAGCTGCTGGAAATGGACTGGGGGCCCCCCGAGACCCAGACCTTTCCCGATCGCTTTGAGGCGCTCTACCGCCTGCCTGTGTCCCGGGATGGCATTGTGGCTGAGGTCCGTTATGTCTTTCAGGCGCAGGGGGCTTCCTTCCATGTGACCTACACGGTATTCAATGGATCTTCCCGGTTGCTCCGGGACGTCTATTTGATGCTCGGATTGCCCGGATTCAGCAACCATGGCTACATCACCGGTGTCGCCTCAGCCCGCCAGCAGCGCCTGCCTGCCCCGCCCTTTGAGACCTTCCTGGCCGAAGTGGTGGCACGGGCGCTGCCGGAGTACCAGTTGCTGCGCCACGATGCGAGCCCCGGCATCAGCGAAGGACTCAAGGGCAGCCTGCAGTTGCGCGACGGGGATCGTGACTACCGACTGTCCTGCTACTTTCTGGCGGAGCCGTCGATCACGGCGGCCTACTCGGCCCACACCAACAAGCCCCGCTACCTTACCAGCCATATGTATGCCACCATCGGCGATCTGCAGCCGCAGCAACGGCGCTCCATCACCGTCCACCACGTCCTGTCAGGGCCATAAGCCATGAAACAGATCTTTGCCGACCTCTTTTGCTGGTCCCGCTTTCACGAGGCGCGCCAACTCGACTTCAACGGCCACCTGTGGGTGCGGCCGCAGGGCAATGTCCTGATCGACCCCGTGTCGATGATCGATTCGGATCTGCAGCAACTCGACAGGCTCGGCGGGGCAGCGTTTATCGTCATAACCAATTGTGACCATGAACGGGAGGCGGCCCTCTTTCAGCAGCGCACGGGGGCGATCGTCCTGGCGCCCGAGGCGGATGCCACCCTGCTGAGCTGCCCCGTCGACCGCACCCTGTCTGATGGTGATGAGATCGTGCCTGGACTGACCGCCATACACCTTGGGGCCGGCGGCAAGAGCCCCGGCGAAATCGCCCTGTACTGGCGACAGCGTCGTATGCTGCTGTCCGGCGATCTCATCGTCGGCGCGCCCCTGGGCCGATTGTCGCTGTTGATGGATGACAAGCTCAAGGATCCACCCGCAGCGGCGCTGGCGTGCCGCAGGTTGCTGGCCCTCGACTTCGACGTGCTGCTCGTCGGTGATGGCCAGTCCATCATCACCGGCGGGCGCGAGCAACTGTTGTGTTGTCTGCAGCAGCGCACGGACATCTACATCAACCGGATCCACGTCGACGACGTGCCATGGCAGCAGCGCCACGACCGCGAGGGGTATCGTTGGGACAGCCGTGAGATCGATGCTCTGGTGGGGGCCCGGCGTCTGGGGTATCAGCTGATCCGCCTGCCTCCGGGACAATCAAGCTACCCCTTCCACCTGCACCACAAGGGCGAAGAACTTTTTGTTGTCACCGAGGGGCGCTGCACGCTGCGCACGGATCGGGGGCCCTGGGAGGTGACAGCCGGAGACTACATCGCCTTCCCTCCGGGTGCAGCGGGCGTGCACAAGTTCACCAATGAGGGTCCGCAGAACTGCGTCCTGCTGGCGGTGGGTGAGCAACTCGATGATGACGTCTGTGAGTATCCGGACGCCGACAAGGCGAACGTCTTTGCCCTGCCCGGGGCGCATGTTTTCCGCCGTGCCGATGCCGTCGATTACTGGGACGGCGAGTAGCCGTCTTGCCCGGGCCCGCTGGCCTCAATACTCTATGGAACCGCCGCTTTCCCCCCACAGGATGAGCCGAAATGAACAGCATTCACGCCGCGACCACCGGTCAGGCCCGCCGCAACAAGAAACTTCTCGCGGAGGCGAAATATCTTGGTGACAGCATCACTTCCAAGGTGCTGCCCCTGCAGGTCGACATTGCGCATGCGACCGACCTGAGTCAGGATCAGATCGACGCCCTCGAAGCGTTGCAGATCGACGCGGCGCGCACCGCCATCGGGGCGCTGGCGTCGCTGGCGAAAATCGGCGAACTCGATCACCTGGGAGGCGGTCTCGAACTGCTCCCGGCGCTGACGCTGACACTGGCCGTCACCGACTATGAACGCGTCGATTTCACCGTCGAGCACGCCCACACAAGCGTCGGCTACTTTGCGGCGCTGTCCGCCTTCGGCTTCGTTGATGCCAGGGATGTCGTGAATGGTTTTCGCCAGTCCCTCGACATTCCGGGCCACGTTTCCTGGTTGCCGGGAGGCACGCAGCTCAACGGTGGGCGTCTCGGTGTCATGGTGCCGGCCGCCGTGGGCCAGGCTCTGGGCAAGAAGGCCCGTCGCGATGATGGCGCCTGGGTGGTCACCCACTGCGGTGATGCCGGTTGGATCTCGGGTCAGGCGCTCAACGGTTTCGTCGGCGCTTCTGCCTGCCGCGCGCCGGTGACCTTCATCATGCATCGCAACGGCATTCAGCTGGGCGGCACGACGCGATCGGTACTCGACAAGGATCCGCGTCCCATCATCGAGTCGCTTGGCATCCGCATCCTCGAAATCCCGACGTTGCACGATACGGCGGCCCTGTACGCAGCCTATCGCGAAGGCTGGCGTCTGGCTCAGGAAGGCACACCCAACCTGATCTACCCCACCGGCTACCGTTCCAGTGAGGCGCACGGTGTCATCGACCTGAACTGGTTCGGCAACAAGTATGGCATCCGTTCCTGCGTCGAGGCTCTGGCCAGCAAACACAGTGTCTCCATGGATCGTCCCGTATGGGTCCCCGGCTCGTTGATGAGTTACCGCGACGAGGGATCGATGGTGGAGTGTGTGTTCCTCGTCAACGAGTTGCCCGGGGGCGCAGGACACCATGACGGCCACATGAAGGGGCGTGACCTGGCAACTGTTCTGGCCGAACCGATGCTGCAGCAGTCACCGGCGCAGAAGGCAGTGCTTGCCGGTCTGCGCAAGATGCCGCCGCGCCGGGTGGTCACCAACGCGCGCCCGGCCAAGGGCAGCCCCAATTTGCTGCTCACCGACGCCCAACGGGCCGCTGCCAAGCTGCCCGCCGCCGGCGACAGCACCAGCGCTCGTGGTGGTTCCGAAGCCGCTTATGCCGCTGTTGCCGGGGCCCATGCGGATTCGGTGTTCATCGTCAGTTGCGACCTAGACGCATCGACGAAACTGGGCAAGGCCACGGCGCTGATCGCCGCCGACCACGCCTTCCAGTTGAGCATTGAGGAGCAAGCAGCGGCGATCATCACCAACGGTCTGTCGGTCAGCTCCCGGCTGCCGCAGCTGAACGTGGTCTCTACCTTCGCCGCTTTCTACGAAGGGATTGCCCGCGAGGGGTATGACATGTGGCGCTACCAGCGCAATCTGACGGGTGTCAATGAAGGCCTGAACGTCGCCTTTCATGTATCCCACGTCGGTTCCTGCACCGGTCGCGATCACTTCTCCGGCTGGGGGCTCGACTGGATCAACATCGGCCTGACCTACCTGCCCTACCTGCACCGGTTCTACGCCCCCGCCGACGCACGTGCCGCGTTTCTCGCCGTCATCGATACCGCCGCCCATTACGGCGGCCACATCATCGGCATCCCGCGTGACAACCTGCCCGTGCTGTCCAGGCAGGACGGTTCCGGGCCGCTGTGGGAAGCGACGGATGCGTGGGAACCGATCACGACATTCCGCACCTACAAGGGGGCCGAACATGCCATCCTCGCCTTTGGCGCACCGGCGTTTGTTGCCGAGGATGCGGCGGCAAAGCTGGCCAGGAAGGGCGTGCCCACCGATGTGCATATCATCAATGGTCTGCCCCTCGAGGCCAGGATGCTGGAGCATTTGCTGGCACCGTATACCGCCGGCGTTGTCACCATCGAGGACGGTCTCATCGGCAATGCATACACGGGTGTTTCCGGTTTCGCCGGACTTGTGGCCAGCACCGCCGCCGATGCCGGGTTGCCTGTGCGTCACATTGGCATCACCGATCCCACAACCGCTCCGGCTGATGGTCATATGGAAACGTGGGCCCACTTCGGTATCACCAGCGCAGCGTTGGTGAAGGCCGTGCAGGACCTGTAAGAAACACCGTACCAACTGCGATCAAGGAGATAGAGCTTTGAAGATTCTGCAGACCCTGATAACAACCGTCATTGTTGCCGTGGTCATCGCGGGCTGTGGCAACGGCGATTCTGCCAGTGCTCAACAGGCGAAGGGACAAAAAGTATTGTTGAACAAAGACAGCCCCGAGATGAAGCAGCAGGCACCGGCGACCTACCAGGCGCGCTTTGAAACCAACAAGGGCGCCTTCGTCATCGACGTCGAGCGCAAGCTGTCCCCCAACGGGGCGGATCGGTTCTACAACCTCGTGCGCAACGGCTACTACGACGGCAACAAGTTCTTCCGCGTCGTGCCGGGGTTCATCCTGCAGTGGGGCATGCACGGCGATCCGGCGATCAACAAGATCTGGAGCGAGTCCCGCATCATGGACGATCCGGTGCTGATGAGCAACAAGAAGGGCACCATCACCTTTGCCAAGCCCGGCGCTCCGAATGCCCGTTCCACGCACCTGTTCATCAATTTCAAGGACAATACCAATCTGGATCGCCAGGGCTTTGCCGCCTTCGGTCATGTCTCGGCAGGCATGGAGGTCGTCGAGGCGATCAATGCCGAGTATGGCCAGTCCCCGGATCAGGGCCAGATCGGCGAGTTGGGCAACGCCTACCTCAATGAGAGATTTCCCAATCTGGATACGATCCTCAGTGCCAAGATCGTCGACTGATCGCGTCCGCGCCGCGTAACTACGGCCTCGATCACATCGGCCCTGGTGCCGCCTCACTGGCACTGCTCACAGCGGTGTTGTGGGGCGGCAACCAGGTGGCCATCAAGGTTGGCCTCGAGGGCATGCCGCCCCTGGCCATGGCGGCGACGCGTTTTGGCATTGGCTGGCTCGTCGTGGCCGCCGCCGCCGCCCTCACCTGCCAGCGCGTCCGCCTCAACGCCGGGGAATGGCGGCCCCTGGCCGGCTTGTGTCTGCTGTTTGTCGTGCAGATTGCGACACTGAACATCGGCACGCAGCACACCTCGGCGAGTCGCTCCATCGTGCTGATTTCCGCCTACCCGTTCTTCACCGCCACCTTTGCCCATCTGCTGATTCCCGGGGACCGCCTGTCACAGCGGCAGGTTGCCGGCATGGTGCTGTCCTTCGCCGGGATCCTCAGCCTGTTCGCCGACGGCTTCGCCTGGACGGTAACGGACTACCTGGTGGGTGATGCCGTGGTACTGCTCAGTGGCGCCCTGCTGGGACTGCGCCAGGTGGTTCTCAAACGGCTGGTCGCCGACGCACACCCGTACAAAGTCCTGTTCTGGCAGGCGTTGATGAGTCTGCCCGTCTTTGTCATCGCCAGCTGGGCCCTGGAACCGGGGCCCGAGACGTACCAGTGGAGCTGGCGAGCCGCCACCGGCGTGCTCTACCAGGGGATCGTCGTTGCCGGCGCCTGCTTCATCATTCTGGTGTCGCTGCTGTCGCGCCACAGCGCCGGTCGCCTCGGCGTATTCGGCTTCATCACGCCCGTCGTCGGTGTCCTGCTCAGCGCCTGGGTGACAGGGGACGAAGTCACAGCGGGCCTGCTGTTGAGCATGGCGCTGGTGGGCGTCGGGGTATCGATCGGCGCCTGGAAGCGCGCCTAGCGTTTCAGTGTGACGTGATTGCCCCGGTGCTTCTTTCCAGGGATTCGGCGGCAGACACACGAGCAGCGATCAGATCGCAGCCGCCCTGCCAGAAGCTACGGTCCGTGATGTCGAGGCCCAGTTCGGCCAGCAGGTCTGCGGGTGCCCGGGAACCACCAGCCGACAACAGGCGGAAGCAGGGCTCGACGAAACCGCGGCCCTCCTGCGGAAATCGGGCATACAGAGCCAGCACCAGCAGTTCACCAAAGGCATAGGCGTAGACGTAGAACGGCAGTTCCACGATGTGCGGGATGTAGAGCCACCAGTCGGCATGTTCTTCACCCAGCCGCAGACTGTCGCCGAACATGGCCTGCATGTATACGTTCCTCCGCTTCCGACAGGTTGTGGACTGCCATCCGCCGTTCACGCTCAAGGTAGTGCAGGTAGGGTGACAGCATCGTTGTCTCGGCGATCCGCACATAAACGGCCGCCGGGATCATCCCGATCTCGAGAGCGAAGAACACCAGGTGGGCCGCCGTCAGGCTGTCGGCGGCGATGGTCCCCTTGTACTGCGTCTCAAAATCGACGGCCCGCTGCTGCGACGCCTCCATGTCTGCAAGGATTTTCGGGTCATCAACGGCGGCATAGAGATCGCTGAGATCCCGCCAGGGAAGGGTTTCACTCGCCAGGGAAGGGTTTCACTCGCGACACAGGGCTCCGGTCGGGGGGTGGATGTACCCTCAATACTTGCCGCCCACAGCAACCGTGTAAAGCCTGACGCTGCTGGGTAGCGTCATCGGTCCCTGCGGTAGGCCTGGGTCCCATAGTGCGGGAACTCCTCCAGCAGCAGGAACATGCCGCCGCCCAGCAGGCGGCCGCCCCCCCAGCAGGTGATCGAGAAGGGCGCGGCGCAGACTCGTGTCCCGCGGCGCTGTGGTGAGG
>JAQCJA010000190.1 GCA_027593305.1 bacterium | reverse complement strand
GCGGGTAACCCCGAGAAGCCGGAGACACCCGTGGTCGTCGACCTCGTACTGGGCCGACAGATCCAACTGGCGATCGAGCCAGGGCTCAATCACGACACACCCCGCCTCCCGCAGGGTCCGGCGCAGCCAGTGCTGCTGGTAGGGCGCCAGAGCCGCTGCGGCGACGATCATCTGCTGGCCGCCGGCGGCACCAAAGGCAGCCTTGATCACCGCTTTTGTCCAGCCAGCGGCAAAGCCCGCCGTCAGCGCCTGCGTCGCCGCCGGTTGGGTGTCGCAGGATGTGCCCACCACGTCCGCGTCGCAGATCCAGTCCCCTTCGGCAGCCCTCAGATCACCGATGATCTGGGCAAGCCAAGCGGCACTCCAGGTCTTGGCGTACAACTGTCGCCGCGCTTCATGCCAGCGCTTCGACGGGTGTGCTGCAGCGTCCGGTATCTGCCCCGCCAGGCTCGTCAACGCGGCAACGCTGTCCGGCGCCCAACCCCACGGGCGCAGATCGTTGAGCTTGCGCGCCGCCAGTTCGCCGGGCAGACCCCGGCTCAATGGATCCCAGACGATGAGCTCTGGCACGCACAGTCCGGCTGCTTGCCACATCTGCAGGAAGGGCGCGCCCGGACGCTCGGCCACGACAACGATATCATCGGCTGCCGCCAGCAGAGCCGGCACGATGGCCAGGTCATCCCCCAGAGCGCGCACGGCCAGGCGTGGCTCAAAGACGCCCCGGCCGGCCGCCAGATCACACAGTGGGTTGAACCAGTAGAGGTTGGGCTCATCCCGTTCGCGTGTTTCCATGGTGAGTAAACTACGCCCTGCCCATGCGGCAGTCCTGCGGCGGGACTGCAGTGGCCGTTTGTCGTGCCGGCCCGGGGAGCGTCTAGGAAGGGCCCACCCTCGACCACGACATCGACGCCCTCGTCGACCTGCTGGTCGGTTGACAGCAAGGATGCAGCGCAGAATCTTTGCCGCCCTCGGAGGTGTTGTCGAGCCATGACCGTACATGCCACCATCGAAGTCGAAGAGGATCTCTGCACCTACCAGTCCGCCGACAATGGTGCCGGGCCGTTGTGGTGCCATGGATCGACGATTGTGGCCCGTTCCGCCGACCGGGTTTTTGTTGCCGCCCTCGAGACGCTTGCCGATCAGGTGCCGCTCAACAACACGAGGTGGGTGCTGTACGAGCGCCCCGACAACGGCGCCTGGCGTCTGCTGCATACCGACACGACGGGGCGCACCCGCGAACCTTCTCCCATCGCGCTTGTGGGCAACGACCTGCTGGTCTCGGCCAACCCCACCCTGACCGCAGCCGGTGCCTACAACGGACCCGCCCAACCGACGGTCTTCCGCTTCGACACTCGTGCCCTGGATCGTGCACCTTGTGTGGAGCCACCGGACTGGGAAGACTCGGCCCGTTTCAGCGAGCATTCCTACCGCACGGTGGCCGCCGATGGTGCCACCGGTGATGTCCTCTACATGCAGAACGAGGGGTATGAGATCGCCCACATGTCGCTGCGACGCGGAGGTGTCTGGCAGCCTCGTGGTGAGATTCGCTGGCCCTTCGGTGACGAGTATGCCAGACCACAGCCGCTGAGGTTGTGCTACCCCAATGTCATGCTTTGCGGCGGCGGGGCTCATTTTCTTGGCGTCGGCGACATCATCGAGCCGGTGGAACCGTGGCGCGAGGCGAAGAAACAGATCACCGGTCGGGACTGGGACTACGTCTTTCGCCGGCTGTTCCACGCACGTACACCCGATCTGGGATCGCAGCCGTTTGGCCCGTGGCTGGAGCTGGCCAATCGCGACGCCACGGCGGGGTCCACGCGGCACTGTGACCTGTGGATCGATGCGACGGGCGATGCCCACATCCTGTGGATTGAATCCAGCACCGACGCGCGCCTCCGCGACCAGTTCTTCCCGGACACGCAGATCCGTCAATCCCTGGAATACGCCATCGTGCGTGCAGGACAATGCGTCGAGCGCCACTGTCTGGCGACCCACAGCGAAGGGGATGACGGACTGATCCCGTCGCAGGCTCGCCTCCATGTCGCGGCCTCCGGCGTTCCCCTGATCCTGGCACAGTTCCACGATGCGCGGGGGGTGCGCTGGCGTCTGGCGCCCCTGCAGGTGGATCCCGCGTGGATCGACGTAGCCTTCCGCCGTCCCATGAGTGGCACCTTCCTGACCAACACGGTCCGCGGCGGATCCGCGCCGGCTGACGTGATCGATATTGTCAGCAGCATCGATGGGCCGGGCCTGGGATATGCCCGTCTCCGCGTGGAGGTATGAGTTCCACCTTCGGCGGCTGGCGACGCCCATGGTTGGTGCTGGGTGGGGCTCGTGTGGATCGTGATCACCCCGACCTCGAAAGCCTGCGGCGGCAACGGGATCCCGAGGCCTTCCTCTGGCAGATCCTGCCGCATGCGGCACGCACCTTCTCCGCCTGCATTGCGCTGCTGCCACCGCGGGTCGCCCGGGCGGCAGCGGTCGGGTATCTCTACTGCCGCATGCTGGATACCTACGAGGATCTGCACCCGGACCCGGTCTCGCGGGAAGCGGCGCTGCGCACCTTCGCCGCCCGTTTCGCTGTCCCCTCCGGTGGGCTGCCGCTGCCGGCACCACCCGCCATCCCGGCAGTGCTGTGTCTGGACGGGCGCGACGCCACACATCTTCTGCTCATTGAACGCTGCGACGTGGTGGATCAGGTCTTTGTCACCCTCGACGGCGAACAACAGCGGGCGGTAGGCGATGTTGTCGCCGCCATGGCGACGGGCATGTGCTGGTCCTCCGCCATGTTCGTGGCTCAGGGCGGCGTCCTGGCAGATGAGGCGCAGTTGCTGCGCTACTGCCGCAATGTGATCGGTCACCCTGTCGTTTTTACGCTGCGTCTGGTACGGGAGGATGCCTTGCCTGCGGAACTGACGGAACAGGCGATGGTTGTCGGCGAGATGGTGCAGCTTGCCAACATCACCCGTGACATCGAGAAGGACCTGCAGCGCGGCGTCGCCTATCACCCGGACCTGCGGCCCCTGTTACGGGGGGCGGTCTCGGACAAGGCGGGCATCCGCCGGGTGCGACTGGCCTACCTGCGCCTGGCTCTGGCTCGTGTGCCTGCCTATCTGCGCGTCGTGGAAGCCATCGACTTCGACCGGATCAGCATGACCCGTGCCTCCGCCCTGCTGATGCTGTTGTTCACCGATCGACATTACCGCGGCTGTGCGCACCGGGTCGATGTGCACGCCTGGTCCGGCGCCGACAGCTGGGTGGCACTGCTGCGCCAGGCTCTGCCCGCCGTCATCTCGTCGCGCTACACCCACAAAGTGCTGGCCCGGGTGGAGCACAACTTTCTCACCGCCCTGCAACAGACGGAGAGTCTCGCATGAACCCCGATTTTGCCCGCGAATGGCGGCGCAAGGTGCGCAAGGTGCGCGGCTCCGCTTTCTGGCAGACTGTGTCGACGCCACCTCAGGCGCCGGTGGAGCCCGCCCGTGAGCGGCCCCGCCGGGGGGAGATCGCCCTCGACAACACCTGGTCCCTGCAGTTGCAGGGGGATATCGGCAGCAGCGGCGCAGCGGCCCGGGGGGCGCAGGATCTGCGCGACAGCCTGGCTCGACGCCTGGGTGTTCGTCTGCGGCGCAGCGGGGACGGACCCTGTATCGCCTTGCGCCTACATCCCGGAAGCATGCCCGCAGACCGCTGGTCGGGACTATTCACGCTGCATGTCACAAACAATTGCGTCGAAGTTGTCGCCGCTTCTGAAGTGGCCCTGCTGCGTGCCTGCCTGTGGCTGTCCAACTACATGTGCCTGCGCCGCAACGCCCATCTGCCTCTGGGTAGACGACGGGTGCGGCCCCTGGTCGACCTGCACGTGGGTGCCGATTTGTGGGGTGGATTCTCCACGACGCAGGGCTGGATCCACGGCCGCGAAGGCGATGACAGTTTCCTCGAACTGGCCCGCGTCGGCGTCAACGCCGTGCCGATCATGACGGTCCTGGAGGATTACCTGATCCCTGGTGGGGAAGGGCCCTTCGGCCAACTGGGCGATCCCGGGGCGGCACAGAACCGTCGGCGGTTGAAGAAACTGGCACGCGCGGCAGCCGCCAGCGGTGTCCATGTCATGCTGATGGGATACAACCCGAAGCTTGAACCCGATGATCCCTTCTTCCGCAAACGGCCCCGTTCGCGCGGGGCGCTGCAGGCTGGTGGCGCCTTTCGCACGCTGTGTACCAGTGACCCGGCAACACGCCGCTTTCTGGCCGATTCCTGGGCCTCACTCTTCGAGCAGATCCCCGAACTGGGCGGGATCATCACCATTACCGGTGGTGAAGGATTCTACCACTGTTTCATGCGCAGTGCGTCGCAGGCTGCCGATTGCCCACGCTGCGGCCAGCGCCACGGGCCCGAGGTGGTCGCCGAGTTCGTCAATGACGTGGCGCGCAGCCTGCATCGGGCCCAACCTGAAGCGCGGCTCACGACCTGGCCGTATTCGGCCAACCACTGGTCCGGCGACCGGGACCAGGACGATTACATCGCCGCCCTCGATCCCGAGCACGTCATCTTCCAGAGTGAGATCGACAAGGATTCCGTCGACTGGCGTGAGGCAGGTTACGCCAAGGATTGCTGGGATTACTCGATGAGTCGCATCACGCCGAGTGACCGCATTGTGCGCCAGCGTGCCCTGTGCAAGCAACGGGGCCTGCCATTCAGCACCAAGCTCGAGATCAATACCTCCATTGAGTGTCTCAACGTGCCATATCTGCCAACGCTGGAGAACCAGCGCGCCATCTGGGAGAATGCGCGCCGCCTGCGGCCGCAGGCCATTCATTCCCGCTGGCTCTTCGATGGCGCCAACAAGTCGCCTGCAGAGGATCTCGGCTACTGGTTGATCTGGGGCAGAGGCACCGAATTTGAGGATCTCGATCACACGCTCACCGCCATCGCCCAGCGTGATTTCGGGGCCAGAGCTGCCAGGCGCATTCGCCAGGGCTGGGCCCTGTGTTCGGCCGGCATGCGGCACCATCCGCAACTGGACTACTACAAAGGCCCCTTCTTCATCGGCCCGGGACAACCCCTCGTACTCGACGCGGTCAGCGCCAGCGGGCCGGATGTGGCGCCGGAATGCCTCGATGAAGCCTTCTTCGGCATCTTCTACTGGCACTGGGAGAACGCCGCGACCCACGACGCCACGACGTTGATCGAGAAAAAGCCGCTGTTCTATGGCCAGCCCTTCTTCCGCGCCCTTGCCCGCCGGGGCCCGCGGCAGGGGCAGGATGTGGCTCTGGAGGAGTTGCAGGAGCTGGCGCGCCTGTGGGAACTGGGCGCGGATCGCATCGAAGCTGCCGCTGCCGATGTGCCACGCGCAGCGCGGCTGCGTTACCAGCGCGAATGCACCCTTGTGCGTTTCCTGGCACTCACCTGGCGTTCGGCGGCACGTGTGGAGGAGTTTCTGCGCCTGCGCAATGTCGTGCTCGAACACAGCGGCAGACTGTGGGTTCGCGCCGGACATCTGACGGAAAACCTGCGCGACGTGGCGCACATGGAACGGCTCGCCCGGGCCGAATGGGCCACCGCAAAACAGGCGCTTCTACTGGTGCAGGGCGTCGACTTCCTCGACCTGTCCCTGCGTCTCGACATGGGCACGGTGTCGACCGAGCAACTGCTGGCAGCCAAAGTGGCACAGGTCGACAACCTTTTGACGCACCGGATTCCCGCCTGGCGGCAGCAGTTGCAGACCTGGTAGACCCGCCCCTTCCTCCCTCACTCTCTGCGAGGCTTCCAATGAAGATCAAATCCATCGAGCTCATCCATCTCGACGTGCCGTTCACGGCGCACACCGAACTGCACATGAAGTACTGGCTGCCGCACTGGCGGATCACGCAGATCTGCAGGTTGACGATGGACAATGGCATCGTCGGCTTCGGTGAGACGATTCCGAACTACACGTGGGCGAAAGTGCCCGATGACATCAAGCAACGTGTCGTCGGGCAGCAGGCAGCAGGTCTGTTATGGGACGACAGTCTCGGGGCCGGCGTGCAGATGGCGCTGTTCGACGCCGTCGGCAAACATGAAAACGTGCCCGTGCATCAGCTGTTGGGCACCAGGGTCCGCGATTACGTGCCCCTGTCCTGGTGGGGCATGGACATGCCCGCCAAGGACTGGGCCCGGCAGTGTGCGGATGCCGCCAGGGACGGTTACATGTCGGCCAAACTGAAGGCGCGCACGTGGTATGACATGCATGCCGGGATTCAGGCGATCATCAAGGTCGTGCCGCCGCAGTTCAAACTCGACTTCGACTACAACGGCACACTCGACAACGCCGCCAACGCCGTGGAGCATCTCAAGTCCCTGGAGCGTTACGAGCAGGTCGCCATGATCGAGTCCCCGATCCCTCAGGGGGATGTTGCCGGCAACCGCCACATCCGGGAACGCATCAACCGCCCCATTGCCATGCACTTCGGCCAGCCGCCGATGGCGACCACCATGAAGGAGGACGTCGCCGATGGTTTTGTGGTCTGTGCCGGCGCTTCGGCGATCCGCTCGCAGTCAGCCATTACCAACGCCGCCAACAAGCCCTTCTGGCTGCAACTGGTGGGCACGGGCATCACCACGACGTGGGCTGCGCATCTGGGTGCCGTCTGTCCGGAGGCCAAGTGGCCCGCCATCACCTGCATGAACATCTGGAAGGAACAGCTCATCACCCCGAAGATCGAAATGCGCGGCGGCTACCACGCAGTGCCGCAGATGCCCGGTCTGGGTGTGGAACTGAATGCCGCAGTCGTGCAGCGACACACCGTCGACTACGCCTGGGTGGACACGCCGCGCCATGTGTACCGCTACTCGCGCGCCAGTGGTGAAGTCACCTACTTCGGCTGCAACAAGCAGAACCTGCACAACATCTACCCGAAGTTGGCGATGCCCATCAGCGAGGCCGGATCCCAGTGTGTGCCGGTGGAGGATGACGGCTCGAAGGCTTTTGCCAGGATCTGGGAGGCCGTGCAGGACGGCGCGACGCTGCGGCGTCAGGAGAGCAGCGCCAAAAACAGGCGCTCGCCGAAGCGCTGAACGACATCGGGGCCCCGCCGTCAGTGGCAGGGCCCCGATTTCTACGTCAAGCCGTGAATTATTCGCGTATGTCGATGATTTCCTGGCCGTTGGCGACCTGCTTGCCGAAGTCATCGGCGAAGCGGAAGAAGTCATCGAAGTCGACGATGCCATTCGGCTCGTCCGCCGGGGCGATGTCATAGATCGCCTCAAAGGACGGATCCGAATCAGCAACACCAAAGTGGTCGGCGAACAGGAAAAAGTCATCGAAACCGACCTGCGTTCCGGCGGAACCGAAAGTGAACCACCCCAGAATCGGCTCGCCACTGGCGTCCACGGGCTGCAACACCACGTCCGCCGTCTCGTCGGCGAAGGACTCCGTGCCACCCAGATCACTGAATTCGTCCGTCGACGTCTCGGCCAGGGCCGCAGCCAGCGAGGCCATCGCCTCTGCCGCTGTGGGCTCTGCCGTCTGCGTGCCTTGGGTGGCGATCTGGAACTGCACGATCGTCGAGCCTTCGGTGACGCTGAGGATGCGAACACGATCCGCACTGATGCCCAGCAACTGCGCCAGGATCGCACGCAGGTCGGCAATGAAGGCGTCAACAGCGGCGGCATTGCCGGTGTCGATGACGTTACCCACGCGCAGGGTCGCCTTGACGAGGCTCGCCACGCGTGTGCCGGGGCCCGAAAGCTGTGCCACGCCGGTTCCCGTGAGGGCAACATCGGTCTGGCTCTCGTCGCTGTCGTTGCTGCTTACCGTCAACGCAGCGTCGAAAACGCCCGCCGTCTGTGGCGAAAAAGTCACGGTGACCGCCTGCGTCTCGCCGGCAGCAAGTGTGAAACTGCCGCCGGTAAAGCTGAAGGTGCTGGACCCGCTCAGACTGACACTGCCCGTCAGAGGCAGGCCGCCAAGATTGCTGATCGTGATCTGGCGTGTTGCCGTTGTGGCAATCTGGCGCTGGGCGAAATTGACGAGCAGAGGAGCCTGTTGCACGAATCGTTGTTTGAGGGATTGAAGGGGGCACGTGGTTTTGCTAGTTGCTGTAAT